>CAMAQB010000009.1 GCA_945860285.1 Akkermansia muciniphila
GGCTTGCTTCATGTTTGCTATTACCTTACGGTTTACCGCGCAGAGGCGGTGGTATTTGTCACTCATAGTCAGTTTGTTCTAAAACCAGACTAGATGAATCCCCGCCTCTGCATATCTAACTTTTATTCGCTAACAACCTGAAACCGCCCGGATCATTCCTTGCGAGTCGGATAGGTCATCACCTCATGAGTGCACGTCACAGCCGAAAGGCGGCGCCAATACGGAGACAAAGCGTGCATGTTGGATGATCGACCCGGGCAATCTTGTGCGGCCGGCATGGCCAAGACACTGGCAAAAGTCATTTTGTCTCCTGATTTCCCTTTATTGGGTTTTTGCTCTCGATGGGTCGCTTCGGCCTGGGTGTCGGTCTGATAATGACAGGCTTGAAGTAGTCGTTAATCGGGGTTTTTGGCAGTGGAGGCAAATCAAGGATCTGCCTGAGCAAGTCGGGCGAAGTGGATTTGCCCGACCGCATGACTGCCCCGACCTCATCGACGATCTTTTGTGTCTGCTCAGGCTGGCTCTCGGCAAGGTATTTCAGAATGCGCAAAAGCAACATGCTCAGAATCGCATTCTCCTGCTCAACCTCGCGAATCCGCTTCTCGACAACATGAGCCAAACGTGTGGTCTGCATTTTGTTGTTCATCGCGGCGCTGGATGCGGCTTGCGCTGTTGTAGCAGCTTCCTCGATGCGCTCGTCCTGAAAAACGTCTGCGAAATCGCCATATAACAGGCTTGAAAGCTTCATGGTATGCTGTCTGCTTTGTATGAAAATTGAAAGGTGCGCGACGGCTCCACCATCATCGCCGACAGTATTATCCAGCGCTCTGAAATAGGAATGAGGGAACGATTGGCGAAAAGAGCGGAATTGTCTTTTCGATTGATTTGAAATCTACTTACGGCCTTTCGAGCCGGCATTGTGCCCATGTCCACTATCCATCCTGCAAGCATGATGACGAAAATAAGATGTCGGTTCCGCTAGATTCACGAACCCCAGCTGAAGCGCTCGGGGATCCACACATAGGAATCCTTCAACGGTTCGGCGAGATGGCCGATGCCCGGCCAGGGCAGGTGGAATCCATAGAGACGCGTTTTTTCGGCAATGGCCCGCGAGTAGACTTTTTTCCGGGTGATGACGGCAAGTGCAGGGTCGTGATCGAAGGCGATCGTCCAGTTGGGATTCTTGAACATTAGGAGGTGGTGATGTGCCAGATCGACGATGTGCAGCATTGATTCGCCTTTGGAGCTGATCCGGAAAATCGCATGCCCGGCCGTGTGTCCCGGTGCGGCCTCGACCACGATGTCGCCATTCCACAGCGACGCGCCATGTTTCAATGCCTTGCTCACCGGCTTGAGAATGTCGAAACGGCGGCGGTTGTCCTTGATCAAGCCCGGCAGCTCGCCCTTGTCGCGTTTGGACTTGGAAAAATCAGGCTCCTTCGAAAACCAGAAATCCAGTTCATCCTGCAATACGTAAAATTCCGCGTTGGGAAATGTGATCGCGTTGTCGGTCACGAACCCACCGATGTGATCGCCATGGGCGTGGCTGAGAAACGCGGCGGTGACATCGGATTTCTTGATGCCAATTGTTTCCAAGGCGGGAAAAAACCAGCCGAAGTTGTTGTTGTTCACTTTGCCGAATCCTGCATCGAAAATCGCGACTTCCTTGCCTTTGCGCAGCACCAGACAATTCACATAGAGTGGAATGCCATCGAGCCTTTCGAAATTCCCGGTCATTTCCTCCTTCATCAATCCGCGGTCGCTCTCCGGATGCATCAGGTTGAGCGACTGCTGGATCAGCGCGTGGCCGTCGCTGATCGAAAACGCCTCGATATCGCCGATTTGAAATCGATAGATGTTCGGATTTCGAAAAGGTTCGACAGCGGCTCCCTGTTTTTCCTCCGCAGGTGCGGAGCTGAGTTGTGAAAGCAGCGCGGCGGAACTGGCCAGAAACGTGCGGCGGGACCATGAGGGTTCGGACATGGATTCAGCATAAATTCTTTTCCTTGACTGGCAAGCCGCCATTCCAAAAAAATCCGTGAATTCCAATGGTGCTATTGTCTTTCACTGCTAGAGTGTTCGCCGTGAAAGGAACGCACGAAACCTGGTTGGGTTATATTTTCTGGATTCTTGGGTTCACCGGACTGCACCGGTTTTATTTCGGCAAAAAAATCAGCGGGGCGATTTGGTTTGTGACTCTTGGCGTTTGCGGCATCGGCTGGCTGGTGGATCTTTTTCTGATTCCGAGGATGCGGCGCGAAGCTGATGCCCGTTATCGTCAGGGCGGCAAGGATTTCACCCTGTGTTGGCTGTTGCAGGCCTTTCTCGGAATTTTCGGACTGCACCGCTTTTACCTTGGCAAATGGGTCACGGGGCTGGTCTGGCTGCTCACTGGCGGACTGTTGGGGGTCGGCTGGATTTATGATTTTTTCACCCTGAACGAACAGCTCGCAGCGGCGTGAAAAACGTCCGCGTTCCGTGATTGCCATCCGTCTGTATTGACGCTAGAGTCACCGCCTGTGCAGGTCATGAGAAAAACCGCTGCTATTGCCGCAATCGGAATGGGATTGTGGATTTCCGCCCACGCACAAGAGCCTGCCGCATCGGCCACGGACCCGTCGAGCAGCGATGCCTCGGTGAAGGGACTCAAAAACGCCCGCGTGATCACCCTGGCGATCCCCGCCCCGCGTGGCCAGATTCTCGACCGCGAAGGCGAGCCTTTCGCCCAGAACCGTGTGACCTATCAGATGGCTCTGCAGTATCCGCAGTTCGAAAATGTCGGCAAGGAATTCGTCATCGAATGGGGACGCAAAAGACAGCAGGAATTGAAAACGCTGCTGCCGAAGTGCTGGGAAAAAAGCGACGAGGAACTTTGGGCGCATTACCAGGACCGCCGCTGGCTGCCTTTGTATCTCTCCGGCTTCATCGGTGGCACCCATGCTGCGGAACTGTCGAAAAAGCTCGGCGATCGCACCGACCTGGCGCTGTTGCCGGTGTACTCCCGTCATTACCCCTGCGGCAGCGTTGCAGCCCATGTCATCGGCTATACCGGCAGCGCGGGAAAACTTCCCAGCGGACCGATCAATTTCAATGATCCGCTCTGGGAAATGACCGAGGGCAAATCCGGACTGGAAATGCTCTATGACAAACAGCTCTCCGGAACACCGGGCATGAAACGCATCCTCTACAACAACGAAGGTGTGAAACTGCAGGAGGAAATCGTCAAACGCCCGCAGGCCGGCGGTAATGTCGTCACCACCCTGAACATGCGCTGGCAGCAGCGCGCGGAAACCGTTCTCCGCGAGGGATGCCAGCGCGGGGCATTTGTGGTGATCGATGTCACCACCGGTGAGGTGCTGGTCATGGCCTCGCGACCGAGTTTTGATCTAACGGAATTTGTCGGCGGCATCAGTGCGGCTCGATTCAAGGAATTGAATGAAGACCCCGGCGCGCCGTTGTTCGCGCGGGCCTTCGCCGCCCAATACCCGCCGGCATCGACATTCAAGGCCGTAGTCGCTTTGGCCGCGCTGCACGACGAAACAATTACCGAGAAATCCACCATCTATGCGCCCGCCTTCCTGCAGTTTCCTGGCCACAAGATCCGCAACGCCTCGGGTCGGGCCGAGGGCAGCATCGCGGTGAAATACGCGCTCGCCCGATCCTGCAACACGTGGTTTGCCCAGGTGGGCATCGATTGCGGGCCTAACAACTTTCTGGCCATGGCCCGCCGCCTCGGCTATGGCGAAAAATCCGGGCTGCCGCTCGTCGGCGAGGCCACCGGGCTGGTCCCCACCAACGAATGGATGCTGGCCAATCAAAAGCGCCGCTTCATGAACGGCGACAGCGCCAACATGGCGATCGGTCAGGGCGTGCTGCTGTCCACTCCGCTGCAGGTTGCCCAGGGAATGGCAGGCATCGGCAATGGCAAAGCGCTGCCCAAGTTGCAATTGATCCGCCAGGTCCAGGACGGCAAGGGCCGCGTGGTGCAGCAATCGATCCCGGAAGTCCGCACCGATCTCGGCCTCGCGAAAAACGCCGCACTGGTTGTCCACAGAGGCATGCGCGATGTTGTCAATGAAGGCTATGGAACCGGCAAAAACGGCGCTCTCAGCTGGACGGTCATGTGCGGAAAAACCGGCACCGCCCAGTGGGGACCAGCTTCGAAAAACCAGCGACTGGCCTGGTTTGCTGGTTTTTTCCCCTTCGAAAACCCGCGCTTCGCCTATGCGGTCATCTATGAAGGACGACCGGGACAGACGATCAGCGGCGGACGCATGGCGGCTCCGATGGTGCACGCGTTTTTCAACCCTCTGCGCAAGGAAATCGAGTCGATCATTGCGGTGCCCAAGAAAGCCAAGGTGGTAGTCGATGAGGACCGCGGTAAAGCCACGCCTGGAGACGACTCGATCCGCGCGATTCCCGTGCTTCCGGAAGACGAGGAAAACGCGGGTGTTCCGCGCGCGCTACCCGTGCAGCCCGAAGACGAGGAAACCACTGTCGTTCCCAAAGATGAAGAGGAGACGATGAAAGTCCCCTCCACAGATGAGGAAAGCGATGAACCGGAAAAAGAGGCGCAGCGGGCCATTCCCGTGGACGATACCGAGGAAACCGGCGACGAAATTGAAATGACACCGGGACAGTGATTATGCCCGTGGCAAACAGTCGCAATCAAACCGTCGCATCCCCACCATGACACTGAGTTCAATGATTGCGGAAATGTGGTGGCACCGGCATTGGTGGGCGATCCTCATGTGCATCCTTTGCATGCCGGTTTTTGCATCGGTCGTTTTCGCCGGATGGCTGCGTCGTCAGGAGGCGATGAATCTCGAAACCGGCTCCAAATGCTGGGATACCTTCACCAAGGTCGTGGGCGCATTCACCGTGATCTTCTCCGGGGCGATGGTGTTCGGGAAATACATCGAACAACAAGAGGTCTTGCATGCGGCACAACTGCAACAAGGCATGCGCGAGATCAATCTCCAGCAGGCCGCTTTTCTGCGGCAGAAGCTTGAGTTCGATTCGGCCCGCCATGAAAGAAAGCGCGCCTTGTTTGAAGAAACAAAAGTGCTTGTCGCCCACCTGGCCAAAACCGCAGAGCCGGATGCCAAGTCGATTGATCGTTTTGATCAGTTGTATCTGGGCGCCTTGATCGGTGTCGAACTACCGAATGGCCCGGTTGAGGCTGCCATGGTCCGTTTTGAGCGAAAACTAAGGAAAGCCTCCAGCGCTCCATCGGAAGATCTTTACTCACTGTCGCTGCAACTTTCGAAGGCCTGCGAACAGGAACTCAAGGAGTCGGAAGACGCCTTGCTGGCACAGCACGCGGCGATCGTCTCCTTGGTGAATTCGCAACCCAACAACGATCGCCCCGCGAAGTAGCGCCGGAGTTGCGCGCAACAGCACTGCAATGGCCGATATGCAAATTGACACCCGTTGCCTCAACGCATAGCCTCACTTGCATATCAAGTTGCAATTCACAAGCCATGAGACGATTCAAACTCTTTACCGCGCTCACCATTTCCGCTTTGCTCGTCGGCATCGCATCGCCGTTGCTGGCTCAAGTCGCCTATGACAATGGCCAGCCTTGGAACCAGCGCGCCGATTCCGGGCCCGATGCGGAAGTGCCGGGCTGGTACTACAATTTGGGCCTCACCGGCATTCGCGCGGAGTTGGTGGCAAAGGAACCCAAAGCATTGCTGGTGAAACATGTCTTCGCCAGGACTCCGGCGCACGGTGTCGTCAAGGTCAATGACCTGATCGTCGGAGCAGCCGGCAAGATGTTCCAACGTCCGCATCGCAATGGCTACGGCATGAAAATTTTCGGCGCGGACGGACCGGTCGCGGAGCTTGCGGAGGCTCTGGAAGCCTGCCAGGGACCAACCGGCACAGGACTGCTCGGATTGACGTTAGAGCGCGACAAAAAGAAAATCGAAGTGGAACTGAAAATCGGAAATAAGTACGGCGCTTATGCCGCCTCCTATCCAGCCCATTGTCCCAAGTCGGACAAAATTCTCAAGGAGTTGCTCGATTACATTGCCAAGCAGCAAAACGAAGACGGTTCCTTCGGCGATCCAGTGCACAATACTTTTTCTGTTCTGGCCATGCTCGGAAGCGGCGAGAAGCATTACCTGGCGGATGTCGAACGCAACTTGCGCCATCTTTGCAAATCCATTGACGAGACCGGCAAGAACGACAGGAGATATGGCTTGATCAACTGGACCTACATGGGCGCGGCGATCGTGCTGAGCGAGTACTATCTTGCAACCAGGAAAGCATGGGTGCTGCCGGAGTTGGAAAAAATCCATGCGCTGCTCAACGAGGGTCAGTACCTCGACATGTCGCAGATCGATCCGAAGTCGAAGAAATCGCATCCGGACAGCTATCCCAAAGGTCCACAGCAGGCTCATGGCGGCTGGGGCCACAACCCGGGCTTCGAGGGCTATGGTCCGATCGCCATGATCACCGCCCAAGGCGCGCTCACCTACTCCTTGATGCAGCGCTGCGGCATCAAGATCGATCGCAGCCGTCACGAAGCGGCATACAAATTTCTCAAAAGGGGCACAGGGAAAAACGGCTACATGTGGTATGCTGACGAACCCGGCGGGGGACCGGACGACTGGGCGGACATGGGCCGGACAGGTGCCGCTGGCATCGCCAACTTCCTCAGCCCTTATAGTGACAACGAATACCGCAGGCAGGCCCTGATGCGTTCCCGCGTGATCGGCGATCATCCGCAAAGCTTTCCTGACACGCACGGATCGCCGACCATGGGAATGGCCTACACAGCGCTGGCCGCGAATATCGAACCTGAAAACTTCCGCAAGTTGATGGATGCCAACCGCTGGTGGTTCACGATGGCGCAATGCAACGACGGCACTTTTTACTACCAGCCCAATCGCGACAACGCAGGTTACGGATCGGATGCCCGAATGACAGCCTCGTGCGTTGTCGCATTCATCTACACCATCCCGAAGCGGAACCTGGTAATCACCGGCAGGGACGTGCCGCCGGCCAAATGAAGCGATGTGAAGGAATCGTCCCGCTCATGATTTTTGTCCGACCCGTGGGTCAAGAAATCAACCGCAGCCCTCCATGAAAGCATTTCCAAAAATCGCCACGTTCTGCCTGTTCGCTTTGAGTCAATGTTTCTTCGCAAGGGCTACGCCGAACATCGCTCCTCAGGGCGAAGAGTTGCTTGTGATCGACAACGGTGCGGTGAAAGTCGGCATCGATCGTGCAAAGGGTGCCTCGATCACCTGGCTTTCGTGGACAGCATACCCGAAAAACATCGTGAACATCGCCGATCCCGGTCGACTCATCCAGCAGTCCTACTATGCTGGTGCCAGACTTGATCGATCCGCCGACGGTCAGAGCAAGGACTGGAAACCCTGGCCGTGGAATCCCATTCAAGGTGGCGGAGTGTCTTCGTGGGCCCGTGTCAATGAGTTCAAACGCATTGATGAAAAAACGCTTTTTGGCGAAACGATTCCCAAACTCTGGGACATGCCTGATGAGAATGCCACCGCACTGATGCGTCAATGGACGGGTTTCGAGCCCACCATGCCGAATGTGGTCACCGTGCATTGTGAACTCGTCTGCAGTCGCGCGGAGTCCGATCGATGGGGGCCCGCCCGACCCGCCCATCAGGAGATTCCCGCCAGCTACTTCACGCGCAATTTCAGCAACGTGAAGAGCTATCTAGGTGACGGAAAATGGCGCGACGAAGTCCAGGCGCCAGGACCGCCATGGGGACGGGTGAATCCACCCCGCAAGGCGCTCGCCTGCTTTGAGACAAACGGTCAAGGCATCGCGATTTTCAGCCCCACCGCCACCATTCACTGGAATTTCGGTCCGCATGGCGCTGGCTCGAGCGACGATCCGAAATCCTCTCCGTGCGTGCACATGGCTCCCCTTGACCTTGTCAGTCTTGGTCCACGTTCCATCTATTCGTACCGCTACTGGATGGTCGTCGGCACCGAAGCGGAAATTTCCGCACGCCTGGAATTGCTCTGGCAAAAATATTCCGCGGAACGTGCCCTGTTGCGCGAGTCCAAGTAGCATTTCAATGCACGGCAATTCACCAGCGATTTTCTAACACAAACATCATCTCGATGAAACCCGTCGTGACCCAGGGCGCGGGATCAAATCAGGAAGATCTTCGAGGCTTGCATGAAAGCTTGTGCGATTGCTGTTTCTGATCCACCAGGCCGGGAGGGGGAATCAGGACCCGGTGACATTATGATCAAATTTTTTCATGCGTTTCGAGAAATTTTGGCACGTCACGCGCTTATTCCATCCCAGCAGCAATCGGGTTTTTGGGTTTTCCTTTTGCAGCAACGAAATACACATGACGGGCTGGTGTGCGAACATCAGCCCGTTTTGTTCCCGAGTGATTCCCTGTCATGGTTGGCACGGGATTTGCTTCAACAGATCCTGTAACTTTTGGTTTTTGGGTTTTCCACGAGTTGCGCAATGGGCGGCGAATCGATCAATGATCAAGGGTTCGCCGCCCACTTTTTCATAACAGCCAAACGCCGAGGATTTCGCCTCGTTCCATTTGTGTGGTGGATTTTTTGACTTGTCCTACGGTGAACAGCCGCTTGTTCCATTCGCACCAGTAGGCTCCTCCCGGCGGCATGAAAGAACCGGAATTGATGACCAATAGCTCATCGTCATCCCAAATGCCGCAGCGGTGGAAATGGCCACAGAGGATGATTTCGCAGTCGGGGAAGTAGCGTCTGGCAAAGATCCGCGTTTGTTTGACCATCGTCATCCAGGCGATGAGCATGCGCAGTCCTCTTCCCGGAGGCATGACCGCGTCCCAGGCGCGCATCCAGATTTTGCGGCTGTGCGGATAGTGCGGCGGGATCAGCAGGCGGGCGATTTCACGACCCAGTTGCAGGCGGTCATCGATATGGCTGGCCGCATGTTGCGACCAGAGTTGAGCGACCTCGCTTTGTTTCTTCATCGCCATGCGGCTCCACGGCGCGCCATCCCGGAAGACGCAATCGCCGTGGGTGACGACGATTTTTCCCTCCGCCAGCAGCGCGTATCCCTGCGAACCGGAACCAGGATCGTGGTTTCCCGGCAGCATCAGCATGTCGACACCCAGACGGGCGCAGAGTTGCTGCAATTGCTCCAGCAACAGCTTTCCCGCCTCCTGGAATTCGCGCGCCAGTTCCTGCCAGGTGTCGCCATTCAACAACAGCGTGCCTGCACCACGGATCAATGGTTCCAGCACCGACACATCATCGATGATGGAGGCCTTGTGGCCAAGATGGAGATCGGACAGGATCAGTACCGGTTCTTTCATGACTTGCCACGCTGCCTGACAGCCTCGTAAAGACAAACTCCGGTGGCGACGGAAACGTTGAGACATTCAACCTTTCCCGACATCGGCAGCTTGCAGAGGAAATCGCAGTTTTCCTCTGTCAACCGGCGCATGCCTTTGCCTTCGGCACCCATGACGATGGCGACAGGTCCTTTCAAGTCCATGTCGTAAACGCTTTTTTCGCACTTGTCGGAGGTGCCGACGATCCACACGCCGGCTTCCTTGAGTTTTTCCATGCAGCGCGCCAGATTGGTGACCTGGAAAAATGGCACCCAGTCCGCCGCACCGGTGGAAACCCGACGCACGGTTTCGGTGATCGACGCGGCTTTGTCCTTAGGAGCGATGACGGCCGTGACGCCCGCGGCATCGGCGGTGCGCAAAATCGCGCCGAGATTGTGCACGTCCTGAATGCAATCGAGGATCAGCACCAGCGGATGGTTCACGCTCGGCAGCAGATCCCAGATGTCGTCCTCATTGCGGGAGGGCACGGCTTCCCCTTCCGGGGCCGGATTCCGCACATGACGGTTCTCCCGGGCCGCATCATCGCGGTCGCGCGGTTTTTTCCGAAAATTCTTCACGGCGCGAGACTGCGGAAAAATTTGGTAAATTGCAACATCTTGCTCGGTTGGCGGCGATGTCGTGGCAGGCCTGGTGTTTTCTCAGCGATGAAAATTCGCCAGGACTTGATAACAGCTTGTCGCTGTGCCGCAGAGTGCTATGATCCCTCTGATGCAGCCGGATTTACGAATTGGAATCGCCCAGATCAATGGCATCGTCGGCGATTTCCCGGGCAATGTGAAAAAAATCCTCGCCGCCTACCGCTCATGCCTCGATCAGGGAGCCGATCTGGTGGTGACTCCGGAAATGTCACTGGTCGGTTACCCGCCGCGCGACCTGGTCCACAAGTCACAGTTCGTGCCGAAGTGCCTGCAGGCTCTGGATTATCTCTGCGGTGAAATCAACAAGGTGCCGCTGTTGGTCGGCTACATCGATCACTTCTCCGGCTCGGCACCGGGCCGGCCGTTCCGCAATGCGGCGGCGTGGTTGGAAAACCAGGCCATCCAACACAAAATCTGGAAGACCTTGATGCCGACCTATGATGTGTTCGACGAACTGCGTTACTTCGAGCCGGGCGAGTCCTGTCAGCCGATTGTCTGGAATGGCCTGCGCATCGGCGTGACCATCTGTGAGGATATCTGGAACGAGGAGTTTTTGCCGCGACCCTTGTATGATCGCGATCCCGTGGCGGAGCTGGACAACAGCGGCATCGATCTGCTGCTCAACCTCAGCGCGTCGCCCTTCCATGCCGGCAAGCCGACGATTCGCAGGAAATTGTTGGAAAATGTCGCGGCGGAAATCCAGGCGCCGGTGGTGTACTGCAATGCGGTGGGAGGCAACGATGAATTGTTGTTCGACGGCCATTCGATCGTAGCACTGCCTGACCGGGGAGTTGTGCTGCAAATGAATGGCTTCGTCGAAGAAACAACGACCGTGGATTTGCGGCAGGCCGTTGGGGCGGTTCACGAACTCGGTGAGGCGGAACAACTTTATCGCGCGCTGGTCATGGGCTTGCGCGACTACGCGCACAAGTGCGGCTTTGCCAGCGCCTGTCTCGGACTCAGCGGTGGCATCGACAGCGCGTTGACCGCCGTGATCGCCGCGGAGGCCCTCGGTGTGGAGAATGTTCACGGGCTCACCATGCCGGGACCGTTTTCTTCCGGTGGCAGTGTTGACGATTCTTTCCGATTGGCGAAGCAGCTCGGGATAGGCTGTGCCGAAGTTCCCATTACCGACGCGTTTGCGGCAGTGAAAGACTCCCTCGCACCGCTGTTTTCGGGTAGGAAAGAAGATGTCACGGAGGAAAACATGCAGGCGCGCATCCGCGGACTATTTCTGATGTCGCTCTCTAACAAATTCGGACACCTGCTGCTGACCACCGGAAACAAAAGCGAACTCGCGGTGGGCTATTGCACGATTTATGGCGACATGTGCGGCGGTCTCGCGGTGATTTCCGATCTGCCGAAAACCATGGTTTACGAGGTTGCCCGCTGGATCAACCGCGATCGGGAAATCATTCCGTGGAACACGATGGAAAAAGCCCCGAGCGCCGAACTGCGGCCCGACCAGAAGGATCAGGACACGCTGCCGCCCTACGATGTGCTTGATGCGGTGCTGCATCTGCTTGTCGAACGCCAGTTGTCAACCGATGAGGTCATCGCCGCCGGTTACGACGAAACAATGGTCCGCTGGGTGCAGCGCAGGATCGACCTCAACGAATGGAAACGCCAGCAGTCGGCACCGGGGCTGCGGGTCACCAGCAAGGCGTTTGGCATCGGTCGGCGCATGCCAATTGTACAAAGGTTCCAGGGCTGATCAGGCAATCGATGAACAACAATTTCCCGCCAGCTGATGAATGAACCTACTTTGCTCGATCAACTGCGCCGTCCGCTGCGGGATCTGCGCATTTCTCTAACGGATCGCTGCAATCTCCGCTGCGGTTATTGCATGCCCAGGGAAGTTTACGGCGATTCTTATCCGTTCCTGCCGCCGCAGCACTTGATGAGCTTTGAGGAGATCGCCCGCCTTGCGCGATTGTTTGTGATTTCGGGTGTGAAAAAAATCCGCCTGACCGGAGGAGAGCCGTTGATGAGGAGTGGCGTCGACGACCTCGTGGCGATGCTGGCTGCGATTCGCGGGATTGAAGATCTGGCAATGACCAGCAACGGCATCATGCTCGGCCACTACTGCGAACGACTGGCGCTGGCGGGATTGAACCGGGTGACCGTGAGCCTCGACGCCGTCGATGAGGAGGTGTTCGCCACCATGAGTGGCACAGGTGCGAAGGTCTCGCGGGTGATCGATGGCATTCGCGCGGCCGTGCTGCACGGTCTGCCGGTCAAGGTGAATGCGGTGATTATTCGCGGTAAAAATGAATCGCAAATCCTGCCGCTGGTGCGCCTTGCACTGGCAGAGGGCTTTTCGATCCGGTTCATCGAGTACATGGATGTCGGTGAAACCAATCATTGGCGCGGCGAGGATGTGGTGAGCGGAGCGGAAATCCACGACATCATTCATGCGGTCTATCCTCTCGAACCGCTCGCCGCCGAGGTGCCGGGCGAGGTGGCGAAACGTCACAGGATCGTGGACAGCACAGTGCAGGTCGGTTTGATCACTTCGGTAACGAAACCATTTTGTGCGGACTGCAACCGGGCGCGGTTGTCGTCGGACGGCAGGTTGTTCACCTGCTTGTTTGCCGGGCAGGGTACCGACATGCTCGGGCCGATGCGCGACGGCGCGAGCGACCAGGAAATTTTGGAAAAAATCGCCGCCGTGTGGTTGCCACGAAATGACTGTTATTCAGAATTGCGCGGACTGGCGAGCGGCAAAAAGGCGGAGATGAGCTACTTGGGCGGATGAAACACAACATCAACATTCACAGTCTCTACATTTCTCCCGGCCATGCCTTTTACGGACGGCACGGAATGGAGCCGCTGCCCCACGAAATGGTTGCCTGCGATGTACTCGACTGCGTCGCCGGCAGCGGCATACGCGGCGACCGTTTTTTTGATTACAAACCCGACTTCAAAGGCCAGGTGACGTTTTTCGACTGGGCGGTTCACGAGGATGTCCTGAAAACCTTCGAGCTGACGAACAAGGCCGATGCCTATCGGCGCAATGTGGTCATCGGGGGCATGGATCTCAATTCATTGATCGGTCGCACATTCCAAATCGGCGATGTGGTTTTCGCGGGCATCGAACACTGCAAGCCCTGCTACTGGATGGATCATGCCTGCACGGCCGGAGTCGAAGAGTTCCTGGCGGGCAAAGGCGGACTTCGCGCGAAGATTGTTCACAGCGGAGTGCTGCGCCCGGGAGCCCAGACGCTGGATGTCGTGTGACGGGTGCGATTTTCGCCGCCTTCGTCCTTGTCAGGCTGCACACGAGGCTTCACGTTGTTGTCATGTTCACCACATTGATCAGCCCCGCGCAAGCCGAGAGCATCATTGGTGAAAATATTGCCGCGACATCCGACGAGATGATCGCTCTCGAACATTCCTGGGGCAGGGTGCTGCGCGCGCCGGTTGTGGCGGATCGCGATTTTCCTCCGTTTCATCGGGCGACGATGGACGGATATCTCTCCCGCGAACCGTTGCGAGTGGGGCAAACATACGAGGTGCGCGGCGCGCTGCTTGCCGGCCATTCCATGATGCCGCTTTCATCGCAATGCCCTGTCGAGGTGGCAACCGGAGCAAGTCTCAGCGATGCGGACGTTCACCTCGCTCCCTACGAATGGACTAACAAAAAAGCGGATGGAAGAATCGAAGTCCTCCAACCAACCATGGCGGGCCAGTTCATTCACGCACAAGGGTCCGATGCCACGAAGGGTGATGTGCTGCTTACAGCGGGCCAGTTGATGGGTGCCGGTGAAATCGCGATTGCCGCCAGCGCGGGTGCATCGAATCTTCGCGTGGCAGCCAAAGCCCGCATCGCCTTGCTGACCACCGGCAACGAGGTGGTGCCACATGAAACCGTGCCGGAGCCGTGGCAGATTCGCGGCAGCCACGCGCCGATGTTGCGGGCGATTCTTCACGCGGGTTTCTATCAAAACATCACCAGCCGTCACGTGGGGGATGATTTGCAGGAATCCATCAACGCACTTGTGGAGCTGCGCGGACTCGCGGATATCATCCTCATCACCGGTGGCATTTCCGCGGGTGCAAGGGATTTCGTGCGCGAAGCGGCATGCTCGCTCTGGGGTGCCCCGCTGTATCACGGGATCGCGCAGAAACCGGGGAAACCGATGGCCTTCTGGAACGGCCCGCCCGCCGTTTTCGCGCTGCCGGGAAATCCGCTTTCCGTGCTCGCCACTTTTTCGCGCTATGTGATTCCCTCCCTCTGCCGCATGGAGGGACGCGAATGTCGAACGCAGTTTCTAACAATTTCGAGCACGCAGGCCGCCCACGCACATCTGGCCTTGTTGCTTCCCGTGAAAGCATCGAACGGCGCCTGTCAGATCTTTTCCAACTCCGGCAATCTCATCGCCGCCCGCGGGGTTTGCGGGGTTGTTGAAATCCCCCCGCGGAATGCTATGATGCCGCCATCGCCGGCTCGCGCGTTTTATCCCTATCAATTTCCCAGCCCATGAGCACACACGTCAATCAACACAACATCGCCTCGATGGTGGATATTTCCGAGAAATCCGCCACGGTGCGCACCGCGGTCGCCGCCGCCGCCGTTTCAGTGAGCCCGCAAATCTCGGCGATGCTGAGCGGTGGCGAAATTCAGAGCAAAAAAGGTCCGGTATTCCAGACCGCGGTGCTGGCCGGCACCATGGGGGCGAAGGAAACCTCGCGGTTGATCCCGCTTTGCCACCCGTTGCCGCTGGAGGATTGCCAGCTCGAAATCACACTGCACGGACAGGTGATCCAAATCCTCTGCACCTGCAAAACCACGGGGAAAACGGGAGTGGAAATGGAGGCCCTGACCGGCGCCAGCATCGCGGCGTTGACGATTTATGATATGTGCAAGTCATTGGATCCAACGATCGAAATAGGCAGCATCCGATTGCTCAAAAAAACCGGCGGCAAATCCGACTTCAACGCCGCCCGATGAAAATCATCCTCCTCAGCGGTGGGAAAAGCCAGCGCATGGGCCGCAACAAACTGCTGCTGCAGCGGCCCGATGGCAGGACGGTTGTCGGGGCGATCATCGCTCACGCGCGCACGCTCGGGCACGAGATTTTTCTCTCGGTGCGAGATGCCTCGCAACCCGCCGATGCCGATCTGCCGCTGTTGCCCGACCGGATTCCCGGTGCCGGACCACTCGGCGCGCTGCACGCGGCACTGGACACATTCACGGAACCAATCCTTCTCCTGGCCGGGGATCTTGCTTTGTTGGATGCGGACACACTGCGTCAGTTGAGCGAAGCGCACTCACCCGCTTTTCAGGCCACCTGTTTTGCCAACCGGCTGGACCGGCAGCCCGAGCCCTTGTGTGCGCTGTATGCACCCGCGTGCCTGCCTTTGCTGGAGGAGTTTCTAACGCAAAAACGCCACTGCGCCCGCGGCTTCCTGCAACTGCTCGATGCAAACGTGATCGAGTTGCTGAATCCGGTCGCGCTCGACAACGTGAACACCGAGGATGACTGGCGCGAAGCTTGTGCGAAGATGCAATCCGGCATCCGTGCCTGTGAAGTGACAATCCACTATCATGCCATGTTGCGCGAGGCCCGTGGCGTGGCCGAGGAAAGATACCACACCTATGCCCGCACCGCCGCCGGGTTGTATGCCGAGCTGCAGTTTCAATACCGGCTGCCGCTTCAGCGTGCCGACCTGCGCCTTGCGAAAAACCAGGAATTCACCGACTGGGAAACCGATGTTTCGGCAGGCGACGAATTCATTTTCCTGCAACCCTTTTCCGGCGGCTGATCGATGAATCCGTTCACTCTAACAAATGTGGCAATCGACTCCACTGCACTGATGCAGGCGGTGGCGGATGATCGTGCCGGGGCCTGTGTCTCGTTCGAAGGTCGGGTGAGAAACCATCACGCCGGCAAAGTGGTGACCGCGCTCGAATATGAAGCGGCCGAATTTCTCGCCTGCAATGAGGGGCGGAAAATTCTCGCCGAAGCGGTGGAACGCTATGCCTTGTACCATGCCGTCGCCCGGCATCGATTGGGCAAACTGGCTGTCGGAGAGCTTGCCGTCGCGGTGTTTGTCAGCAGCGCTCACCGCCGCCAGGCCTTCGAGGGCTGTGAATTCATCATCGATGAAATCAAATCGCGGATTCCGATTTGGAAAAAGGAGTATTATCCTCATGAACCCGCGCAGTGGGTATTGTGCAGCCATGGAGGTGCAGGCGGATCACACGCGCACGATCATCGCCACATGTAGGATCGTTTGCTCGCCAGCTCCTTGTTGTTTCTCTTCGCCGAAATCCGCCACGCCAGCACACGGCCTTTTTTTTGATAGTCGTGCCCCGCAACGCTGAAATACGTCTCGAACCGCCCTTCGTGGCAGTTTCCTTTCCGCTCCATCGTTTTCACGTTGCTGCCGCTGGCAGCCTGCAGGTATTCGAATACAACCTGCACCGGTTGCTGCGATTGCGCCTGCTCTTTCCAAGTGACGTGATAGTACTGGCCGATTTTTTCTTTCCGCTCCTCCATCGTCACCGCGCCGTGAAGCATGCGCTGCACCTCGCCACGCACCATCAGGTCGTCGTCCTCGTCAAACATGTCCTCGCGCAGATGATATTGTTTCACGGTCAGGCCGTCCTTCACGGCGACGCAGGAAATCATCGGCAGGCAGAGAAGAAGGAGCAATGGTTTCATTTCCACAACAGCCTTGCCGATTCACCGACAAAGCTCAAATCAGAAATGACAATTTCTCACGGGCTCTGCTGGAGCTCGCGGCGGATCAGGTCGAGCACCGATTGACTGACGGCTTTTTTGAAGCCATTGCGATCGCGGCGATGGAAGACTTTCTCAGCGACTGTTGGACATCCCCGGCGCGCCAGGGCCAGCCATGCGGTGCCGACAGGTTTTTCCAATGTCCCGCCACCAGGACCGGCGATGCCTGTCACGGCAGCGGCGACATCGGCTCCGGAGACTCGCAGCGCGCCTTCGGCCATTTGCCGCGCCACTTGTTCGCTGACAGCCCCGTGTTCCTTCAATACCTCTTCCACCACTCCCAACAGGCTGGTTTTTGCCTGATTCGAATAGGTGATGAAGCCGTGGGTGAATGATTCGCTCGACCCCGGAACGTCGGTGATGCGTGAACAGACGAGCCCGCCGGTGCAGCTTTCTGCTAGAGCCAGGGATAGTTTTTTTTCCTGCAACAACTGCAACACGGTGGCTTCCAGAGATTTGCCGTCATCACTGATCAAACACGGGGCGAAGGCCTTCATGGCGATCGCGCTACCTCTGTCGATTGCCTCTTTTCCACCGATCAAACGTAGATCAACTTCGGAAATGCGCGCGCAGTAGCCGTATTCCAGGCCTTCCACCGCAGCGAGTTCGGCATCGATGCCCTGGTGGAAATCACTTTCGCCGATGCCGGTGAATTTCAATTCCCTCATTTCGCGTGATGATTCGACGCCAGCCAGCGCCCGCAGTCGCGGTTCCACTTCGGCAAAAAACATCGGATAGAGTTCTCGCGGTGGTCCCGGCAGCAGGAAGATCGCGCAGGGTCGGATCGCATTCATCCGCGGCGGCACATAAACGCCGGGTGCGGTGCCGTTGTTGTTGGGAAGGATGTCCGCGCCGACGGGAGCATATGCCTGCTTGCGGTTGGCCGCCGCCATCGTTTTGTTGCGCGTGGCGAAAAACTCCTCGATCGAGCGCATCGCCGCCTCGTCTTCGATCAAGTCCAGACCCAACACCCGGGCGGTGGCCTCGCGGGTCAAGTCGTCACTGGTGGGTCCAAGACCGCCGGTGACGAGGATCACGTCGCTGCGACGGATCGATTCCTCCAATGCCTGTTCAATCGCATCGCCATCGGGCACGGTCGTCTGCCGGGCCACCCGCAGGCCGAGTCGGAACATTTCCCGTCCAAACCACCCACCATGCGTGTTCTGGGTGTTGCCTAACAATAATTCCGTGCCGGTATTGATGATTTCGATGTGCACGCCGCCTACCAAACACGGGAAAGACAATCATGCAAATGAAATGCGCCGCCAGGATCAATTTGAAAAGCGGTCTTCCGCCGGTGTCGCACCCATGAGGCATGTCGATGCCTGATTCGCGGCGAGATGGCTCAGGCAGTGATAAACGTCCTCGGCATCGGCGTGCAAGGTCGCGGCGATTTCCTCCGCCGACTGCGGCGTCGATGTCAATGATCCGCGAACGGCATTGAGGATCTCCAGGAATGTGGCGGCCGCTTTTTTTCCTGCCTCCACGCCCGGTTGATGATAGGCGTTGATGTTGACCAGCGAGGCATAAAACGAAACCGCGCGTTCGTAGAGTGCGATCAACACACCCACATGAAACGGCGTGACTTCGGGCAGCGAGAGCGTGATCGAACGACGGCCCGATTGATAGAGCGCGCTGCGGGTGCCGCGAAGAAACCCTTGCAGGAAATCAGCACAGGTATTTCCGGGCTCCACCTCGATGCTGGCACCGTTGCGGCCTTTGCGGACTTCGATGAAGGTGGCGAAAAAATTGGCCACGCCGTCGCGCAGTTGTTGCACATAGGCATGCTGATCGGTCGATCCCTTGTTGCCATACACCGCGATGCCTTGATAAACCTTGTTGCCATCGAGATCGTATTCCTTGCCCAGCGACTCCATCACCAACTGCTGGAGATACTTCGACATCAGCACCAACGAATCCTTGTAGGGCAGCACCACCATGTCCTTTTCCCCCTTGCCCTTGCCTTCGTGATGCCAGGCCAGCGCGAGTTGCATCGAGGCATTGGTCGCGACGTCCTGCACGCGGGTTTCCGCATCCATCGCAGCGGCTCCGGCGAGCATGGCATCAACATCGATCCCCTGAAGCGCGGCGGGAACCAGACCGACCGTCGAAAGCACGCTGGTACGACCACCCACCCAGTCTTCCATCGGGAAACGGGCGATGAATTGATGCTGCCCGGCATACTTGTCGAGCTTCGATCCTTCGCCGGTGATCGCGACGGTATGTTTGCCGAAGTCCAGCCCCGCGTTTTCATAGGCGGCTTTGGCTTCGAGCATGCCGTTGCGGGTTTCCGGAGTGCCGCCCGATTTGGAAATGACCAGCACCAGGGTGGTGGAGAGATTTTTTTCGCCGATTGACGCAAGCACGGCGTCGATGCCGTCGGGATCGGTGTTGTCAAAAAAATCGATCGGCATTCGAGCCGCGCGACCGAGAGCCGCCGAGACCAGTTGTGGTCCCAGCGCCGAACCGCCGATGCCGATGACGAGCACGCGCTGGAATTTTTCACCGGCCGGTGTTAGGATCGCACCGCTGTGAATCTTCGCCGCGAATTCCTTCAGTGCCCGCACGGGTTCGGTGATCGCCAGACGCAATTCCTCAGTAGGTGCCAGTGCCGGATTGCGCAGCCAGTAGTGGCCGACCATGCGTCCTTCGTCCGGATTCGCAATGGCCCCCGCTTCCAAGGCAACCATGTCCGCAAAAGCTTTGGCGATTTTTTCCTTCATCGAATCATGAAAATCCGCGGGGATGTCCATGCGCGACAGGTCAAGAGAAAACCCCAAGGCGGGATAACGAAGCAACTGCTGGGAAAATCGATCAAAAGCCATGACAAGCGAAGTTTAAAGCCATTGCAGGGAATGTAAAACCTGAAAATCATCTCGCGTGCTGCCTCATCGTAGCAGCCACCGGAAAGTTTTCCTGGATCGTCGAAAAGGAGGCCGTTGCCTCACCAATACATCGCTCTCAAAACCAATCTTGACCGGGTGGACGGAGAAGCTATTGTCCCGTTTCGTGAATCGCAGTGCCATTGCCTCGTAGGCCGTCGCTCATACGGCTCGCTTGGGCTTTCTTCTACCTGATCACTGCTCACTCGGCACTTTTCACTTCTTCGCCCTTTTTCTCCCATGCACGCGAATCCCCAAAGAAAATTCCTAACAATTCGGCAATGACCCCCTGTCGAAACTCCCGCCTTGCTGCAGGTCTCCTGATTGTCCTGTCTCCTTTGGCGATCACCAGTGGCCGGGCATTCGAGGAGTCGGAGGTCCGCCCCCTGCTGGAAACCTACTGCTTCAAATGTCACAGCGACAAGAAGACCAAGGCCGGAATCAATTTCGAGGATTTCAGCGGCTCGCTCGACGTGTGGCGCTCCAGAGAAACGTGGACGAGGGTCAAGGATGCGCTCGAAGGAGGAGAAATGCCCCCCGAGGATGCCAAGGAATTGCCGACCGCGACGCGTGTCGCACTCTCCGAGTGGGTTGTTCGAACTCTTGACAACGTCGATGTCAGCCGCTTGCCGCTCGATCCCGGACATGTGCCTCCAAGGCGGCTGAACCGGACGGAGTACCGCTACACGGTAGCCGATCTGTTTGGCATTGAATCCAACGCCTACGCCCTCCTCCCCGAGGAACAGGTGTCGGAAGGCGGCTTTGACAATGAGGCGGCCACCCTGGCGACCCAGCCGTTGTTGATTGAGAAATTCCTGCAGGCTGCCGACGCGGTCGTCGCCGAAATCTGGAATGACAAGGATGCCCTTGAACGGCTGATCTTCGAGGCCCCGCCATTGGCACCAGCGACGGCAAAGGGATCGCTCCCGATGATCAGTGACAAGCGGCAGGGTGCCGCTCTCGACATGGGAGATGGCTCGTTCCTGATCGGAGTGAGGTTCAAGACCGACAAGGGCGGCGCGTTGTTTTCAAAAGCCCCGGAAGCGGATGAGTGGGTACCAGGCGCGAAAGTTCTGTATGTCAACGATGGCGGAGAACTGGCGTATGACATCGGATGGCTCGGGCAGAAGCATTCGAAGCGAAAGGTCAATGATGGCCGCTGGCATACCGCTGTGCTCCTCCAGCAAGGAGCAAAAACGTCCGCCTGGGTGGATGGCGAACAGGTATTCGAGGCCGGCGGCATGACCCGGCCGGATATTGCCGGGCATCGATTTAAAATCGGCGCTGCCGGCGAAGAGTTCGCAGCCTTCAATGGAGAGATCAGCCACGTTCATTTCTACGGCTCGGCCGTGGATGAAGACCTAGCGCAAAAGCTCAGCAAGGGCGGCGAAATGCCCGGAAAACCGGATTTTGTTTGGAATGCCTCCGCCGCTACCGCAGCGCGACCACTCGAAGCGTTCAACGAGGCGGAGTCGGCCAGACGGGTGCTGGTACGCTTTCTCTCGCAGGCATTCCGCCGCCAGGCCACGAACGAGGAAATTACACGCTACTACGGACTGTTTCAAAGTGCGCGTGCTCTCGGCGACGACTACCGCACCGCGATGAAGTTGCCTGTGAGGACAGCCCTGGTGTCGCCATCGTTTCTGTTCCGCTCAGAACTGGTGCAGCCGGGCGACGCGGCCTACAGGATCTCCTCTCCGGAATTGGCCAACCGGCTGTCGTATTTTCTCTGGTCGAGCATGCCGGACTCCCGCTTGTCGAAACTCGGGGCCGAGGGCAAGCTGGCGGATGCCGGGGTCTTCAACGCGGAAGTCACACGCATGCTGCAGGATCCACGGACGCTGCGCATGAGCAGACACTTCGGGTCCCAGTGGTTGCGGATCGACGGCCTCGGGCAATCCATCCGGCCGGACAAGAAACTCTTCCCGCATGCCGACGCGGCGTTGCTGGAGGCGATGAAAGAAGAGAGCGTGTTGTTCCTTCACTCGGTGTTCCGGGATGACCTCCCGCTGAGCACCCTGCTCGACTCCGACTACACCTACGTGAACCAGCGGCTGGCCGAGCACTACGGGATATCCGGCATCGAGGGCGATGAGATGCGCAGGATTCCGCTCACCGGCAAGGGACATGGCCGCGGCGGTGTCCTGACCCAGGCCAGCGTGCTCACGGTGACCTCATCGCCCCGCCGGTCGAGCCCCGTGTTTCGCGGGAAATGGATTCTCTCCGTAATGCTCGGGCAACCACCGCCACCGCCACCGCCGAACATCCCCGCGCTGGAGGCCTCGGCCGAGAAGAATCCGGCCAGCCTGCGCGAAGCCTTGACAGCCCATCGCGCCGATTCCGCCTGCGCAAGCTGCCACAACAGGATCGATCCGTTGGGCTTCGCACTGGAGGCTTTCGACGCGACCGGAAAACTGCGCGAAGGTCCGGTCGACAACGCCGGAAAGTTGCCGGACGGCAGCACTTTTGTGGGACACGATGGACTAAAGTTGCTTCTACAAAATAAAAAGGAAGCGGAGTTCATCCGGCATTTCGCCAGCCAGTTGCTCGTTTACGCCCTCGGCCGCGAACTGACCTTCACTGACGAGCGCGCATTGCAGACCATCCTGAAACAGGTGGGCAGTGCCGGGTTCTCATCGCAAACCCTTGTCAGGGAAATAGTTTCCAGCTACCCTTCCCAATACCGCAAACAACCGGAACCCCACACAAAGAACCAATCGCGATGAAAAACTGGCGGATATCGAGAAGAACCATGTTGCGCGGCACCGGGGCCTGGTTGGCCCTGCCGCTCCTGGAAGTGATGACCCCGCTTTCCGCCCGGGCGGCGACGCGGCAACGCCCGCCCATCCGGCTCGGCTGCCTCTACCTGCCGAATGGAAGCCCGGAGTCCGCTTGGAACGCGACGGTGGATGGCGAGGGCAGAATTGTTTCGATGGCCGAAAACATGCGGCCCTTTGAACCATTGAAAGAACACCTGCAGCTCATCACCGGGCTGGAGTCCGAACTCCGCGGAAGCCATCCGGCCGGCGGTGCCACATGGCTCATCCGACCCGCGCCGGAAGGCGATGGCATCAATGCCCGCAAGGGAGTCGGCGGCATTTCCATGGACCAGATCGCGGCCAAAGCCATCGGCAACGAAACGCTGCTTTCATCCCTGGAATTGATCATGAAACCGCAGGGCAGTTTCTCCAGCGACATCCTGCGCAACAACATTTCGTGGACTTCGCCGACAACACCCGCGCCGCGGGAGACCGAACCGCTGGCGGTGTTCCGGCGGCTGACCGGTGAGGTTGGTGCCGCAGGCGGAACCAAGCGGGACGATCGCAAGACCGTGCTCGATGCCGTCATGGCAGATGCCAACAGCCTGAAATCCAAGGTCAGCACTGCGGACCGCGACAAACTTGACGAATACTTCGAGTCGGTGCGCGAGGTGGAAAAACGGCTCGCCCTGGCCCATGAAGATTCCCACAAGCGGAAGCAGGCGATGTTGACGAACACCACCGCCCCTCCCGGAGGTCACCCGGAGAACCATCAGGAATACATGCGCTTGATGTTCGACATGATGGTGCTTGCCTACTGGACGGACGCAACGCGGGTGGCGAGTTTCATGCTCGACCACGAACAGAGCAACCGTTACTTCGATTTCATCCCCGAGGTGAGGGGCATGTGGCACGCGCTCTCCCACTGGGGTGACATCTCGGGCAAAACCGAAGACGACGACGGGCAAACGGCCTGGACATCGAAGGAAGTCAAACGTCAGCAGTATCTCAAGGTGATCAACTACCATCACCAGCAGGTGGCTTACTTTTTCGAGCGCTTGAAAACCATCAAGGAGGGCGACGGAACCCTGCTCGACAACTGCCTGATTCTCTACGGTTCCCCATTTGAAGATGGCAACAAACACGCCTCCAAACGAGTGCCGGTGATGCTGGCTGGCAAGGCCGGCGGCAAGCTGAAAACGGGCAGACAGTTAAGCTACGACGGCCAGCCGCGCGAAGGTGTGTACATCAGCATGCTCGACGCGCTCGGAGTGCACGTGGATAAAATGGGGAACACCGACAAGGCACTGTCGATCATTTGAGCGGGCCGAATCCGGTGACACGGCCATCGCATCGCCCCTGACTGCTATGGCCAGGGTTTGTGAAGCAGCAGTTGGGCCGGACTAGAAGGAGGCGGAAAGGCGAGTGTTTCAAAAAAAAGTCCCCGGCAAAATAAGTGATTTGGCCGTATGCAAAGTGTCTGTTCCCTTCTCATGGTCCGGTTTTGAACTTCCTCCGACGGCCCGGCAGTGTCCGCTTGACAATTTCTTCCCGAAATGTAGCCTTCACCCATGATCTTGGTTCTCGAAGTGCCCGATGCCTGGAAGCAGCTGCTCGGCCTGGACTCCGGCGATGCTGCCGGACGTGCCCGGGAGATGCTCGTCATCGAGGGCTACCGCGAGGGCCGGCTCTCGTGCGGTCAGGCTGCGGAGATGCTGGGGCTGGGGTTTCATGAGGCGGAAGCGCTCTTCAAGCGTTACGGCGCGGAACAGCAGCCGACGTGGGTGGAGCTGGAGGGCAGCTCGAAAAGGCTCCGCTCATTGCTGGATGCATGAGTGCGGTCGGCATGGTGGTGGCTGACACGACACCATTGAATTACCTGATCCTCATCGGGCGGTCGGACATCCTCGCCTTGCCGTTTGGCGAGGTCCTGATCCCGGAGGCCGTGCGGGAGGAACTGCGCCATCCCGCGGCCCCGGAGGCCGTATGCCGCTGGCTCCAGACACCGCCCGACTGGCTGCGGATCACACCCGTCCGGCAGGTGGACGAGACCGTGCAGCTCGGGAAAGGCGAGACGCAGGCCATCAGCCTTGCCGTGGAAAAGCAGGTGAAGGTGGTGCTGATGGACGAGCGCAAGGGACGGCGGCGGCCGAGGCCCGGGGGCTGGTGCCCGTGGGCACCCTGAACCTCATCGACCTCGCCGACGAGCAATTCCTGTTGGATGGCATCGAGGCGCTGAAGGCCTTGCGCCAAACCACCTTCAGGGCCGACCGCGAGCTGCTGGAGCAATTCGAGGCGAGGATGCTCACGAGACGCAAGCTCGACCTCCCTCCATCGGCATGATGTGCAAAGCAGGCAAAGTGTCCAGGCAAAGCCAGGCAAAGTGTCTGTCCCCATCTCATGCCAAAGCCCCCAATCAATTCGAAGAAAACCTAACAAAAGCAGCATGAAATTTTTGGTCCAAAAATCAGTTGCATCTCAATTTGGGTGAACTGCAATATCAGACCGTCTGAGCCCTGTTGGAGCGATCCAAACGCCGCGCCCGGATCGGGAGCGAAGATCCATCCGCCACAGCGCCCCATGCGCGGCATCTCTGAAGAATGATGACCAAAAGATTATCCAACCCCGCTGGGCGACATCTTCCGCCGATGCCGCTCCTGTGGAGTTGAGATTCATTTCTTGATCCGTCTTTTGCAGAAGATCATCGTGTTGAGCCAATCAGCATGACATCGAAATGATTGCCCTGTCGCGATCAGGGTTTGATCACCGCCGCACGGAAGAACCCTTTGCCGGGCAGGGCATCGGAGCCATCGAGGCTGAAACTACGATATTCATAGTTGCTGCCGCCCAGGTTCGGTGCGCCACTTGGCAGCAGAACGGTGGGCACCAGTTTCACCGTGCCGGTGAAGGCCTCGAGTGCCGTGCCGCCATCGATACGGTAGGTGATGCCGTCGATCAGCGCCGAGGTGGCGGGCGCACCGGCGGTGAAGACTGATGTTTTACGGACGGCGACGGTGAGAATCAATTCATCAGCGGCGGAAGGATCCCCGGCCGCGTCGCTGTCTTCCAACAGCATGTAAATGAGTCCTTTGTCAGCACCGCTGAGCGGGTCGCCGTTGAACGCGAATTCGGCGAGATTGGAAATGCCATCCTTGTCGGGGTCGTCGCCGACAGCGTTGTTGGCTCCCGTCAGTCCCTTGCCCAAGGCCCAGGTGTCGTAGGGTGTGGCGCCGGGTCCGCTGAGCACGTTCAGCACGCCGGCACCGGCGACATCAAAAGTATTGTTGTCCTGATTGGTCGCCGTCGATGCCGTTGAGCCATAGGTGCCTGCGGGCATCTGCACGCCATCAATGAACAATTTATCGACCGTATCGGTATTGGCATGGGCAAGTTTGAGAACCGCCGCCGCACCCGCGCTGCCACCGATGGTCACCGTCGAAGCATCGGCAAAGTAATCGGCATTCACACTCAAGGTGCCGGCCAGCACACTGGTATTGCCGCTGTAGCTGTTCGACGCATTCGTCAAGGTCAGGGTGCCGAGTCCGGTTTTGATCAACGAACCGCTGCCATTGATCAAACCGCTGAGAGTAAGGTTCGATGCGGCCAAGTCCACCTGGAACGCACCGCTGCCGCTGCTGGCCAGCGTGAATGGTTTGCTGCTCGTCGGACTGCCGGTGTTCAGTTCGAGAGTGCCGGTTTTGCCGCTGGCACCGAGGATCACGGCACTGGCGCTGTTGCCCAACACGCCATTGGCACTGGCATTGTTCACCGTCGGCACATTGAGCACGCCTTCCTCGATGGTCAACGCACCAGCATAGGTGCTGCTGCCGCTGGTCAGGTTGAGCACGCCCGCGCCTTTTTTGGTGAAGCCGCCATTGGCGATGATCGAGCTGATTTGCAGACCGTTGAGCGGTGTGAGGGTGTTGATGAAATTCCCCTCGGGCAGGGCGGCAACGGAGATGTCATGAGCCGTAGTGCCGTTGAGGTCCAGCGTGCCGGAATCGATCAACGGGGTAACCGCCACGTTGGTGGGTGTCGAACTGATGTTGCCGGTGATGACCAGTGTGCCGGTTTTCGCCCCCTTGGTGGTAAAGTTGTTAGAAGTCGGGCCCGACTGGGTGATGTAGGGAGTCACCGACGGCGCGCTGGTTCCGCCGTTGCTGTTGAAGACCAATCCCGCCAGGGTGTTGGTTCCCGATAGATTGAGCTGGCCGTTGCCGTTGATGGTCACAATGTTACTAGGATCGATCTTGCCTTGAATCATGTCCACGACACCCTGGTTGTTGATCGTCAGGCCACCGGCGGGAATCACCACGTCTGTCGCGGTGGTGGCGTTGATCAGGATTCCTCCCAGTGCATTGCCTCCGGTGGCGTAGGTGCCGCCGCTGTACAAATTGGCGGCGGTCAGCCACAAGTACGGACCGCGGTCGCCGCGTTTGGAATAAACAACGAGGCTTACCTTGTCGGACGCACTCACGGCCGTGCCGCCGTTTTTATCGACGATCACCGAGTGCACGATGGGGTCCGGAGTGGCGTTGCCGTCGCGGTGTCCGATGAACAGCTCCTGGGTCCCCGAGGTGATTCGACCGCGTTGGGTTGCGCTGCCCCAGACTTCGTTGCGCATGATCGTCATGCCGCTGGCGATGGTCAGCAGATCGGTGCCACCGGTGGCGGTTCCGTTGGTAAAGCTCATCGCGGCCTGGTTGAACGAATTGATGGTGTTGTCGGCATTCACGACCGCAGCGACGCCATTGAGATTGCTGGTGGCGAGAGCCGCCGCGTAAGTACCCGTGTAATTGGCGGGAAAACCTGCGGTTCCCAGAATGCCGAAGCCTTTGGTGTTGTCATAGCCCGTCAGGTACCAGGCATCCTGCAGGACGCTGAACACACCCGGGATCACGCCGTTTACTGCGGTGAGGTTGGTGCCGTTGAAGGTGGTGACCAGCACGTTGCCGTAGGGATTGGTGGTGGTGCCGAGGTTCGAGGCATTGCCGGGATTGACATTCAACGCCGCTCCGTTGTTGCGGGTCAGGCTGGTCAAGGTCAATACGGCACTGGCGGTCCCGCTGCCCGGCGTGGCGCTGAGAATCGATACACCCGACTCGAGCGTCACCGTGCCCAGCGTTTCTGTGGAAGCCGTGCCCGCCCTGCCCAGATAGTTGACCGTGGCGCCGTTGAGGGCGAGAGCGGCGGAATTGACCCGGCCATTGATGTTGGCTGTGCCGGTGTTGTCGAGCGTCAGTGTCGCGCCGTTGACCGTTAGGCCGGTGTTGGCGGAAAACACACCATTGTCCTTGAGGGTCAAGCCGCCACCGAGCACGGAAACCGTACCCGTCGTCGTGCTGTTGGCGGTCATGGTCAGTGTCTGCGCGCCGACTTTGACCAGATCAATCGAACCCTGGATCGATCCCGCGATCGTCGCCGCGCCGGTGGAATTGGTGGTGAGACGCGCGCCGGTGCCGGTGATGATGTCGCTGGCGCTGGTGCTGGTCAGTTGTCCGACATACTGGTCGTTGCTGCCGAGATTCAAGGTACTGCCGCCGGTCATGGCGATGGTTTTGTTGGCATTGAGCGTATGGTCTCCCGCAGCGAGAATCAGAGTGCCTGCATTGATGGTGGTCGTGCCGCTGTAGGTTTGCGGAACGGTCAGCGTCAGCGTGCCGCTGCCATTTTTCGTCAGACTTCCCGTGCCGCTGATCGTGCCTGTGTAACTTTGACTGCCGCTGAAGTCGAAAACCAGGGCCCCGTTGTTGGTCACGTTGGTCATGGCGCCCATGTTCAATTGCAGCGAGCCGCTGTTGATGGTGGTGCTGCTGAAATCGCTGGTGGTTGAAAGGATCACGTTGCCATTGATGACCAGGGTGTTTCCCGCCCCGGCGATTGCATTGGCCATCGTCAGCGTGCCGCCGGCGCTGCCGAGTCGATAGGTGGTGCCGTTCGGCGTGAGCGTGCCGGAATACGTGACATTGCCGGAGGCACCGAGCGACAGCCCGGTGAAGTTGTTGCCGGGTCCGCCGCTACTGAAATCGATGCTTTCGCCGGTGTTGGCGGTCAGCGCCGCCGCTCCCGTCGAACTGCTGACGATTCGACTCAACAGGTCGGCCTGGATTGATGTGCCCGGCACATAGCCGACTCCGACCGCTCCCGGCGAGGTGGCGGTGATGTTGCGACCGACACCCGCCATCGATGCAAGGCTGTTGAATTGAAGAAGACCGCCATTGGAAAGGGTGGCGCCGGGATAAGAGTTGGTTCCCGAGAGCACGAGTTTGCCAGTGCCGCTTTTTGTTAGTCCGACGCCCACGCCACCGGTGATGGCGGCGGAAACGGTCAAGTCATCGGCTGCGGAACTGCTGTCGTTGATGGTGAAGGTACGGGTCACTGCACCCAACTCCAGATTGCCGCTGAGTGTTGCTCCCAACGGCGTGCCTGTGGCATCGTAGGTGACATTGTTTCCCAGCGTCAGAATACCCGCACCGGTGGTGAGTGCCGCGCCGCTCGTCGCGGTCGATCCGCCGAACGATAGGCCGTTGATGGTGTCGCTGTTGCCATCGAGGTCGAAGGTCGCGGTGACTCCCGCCGCGTTGCCGCTGACCACCACCGAGGATCCATTGGGTATGACATTGCTAGCTGCGGTTTTCAAGGTTCCCGCGTTGACGGTGGTGTTGCCCGAGTAGGTGTTCGGAGCTGAGAGGATGAGATTTCCTGCTCCCAATTTCGACAAACCCTGGGTGTTCGTATTGTCAATGATTCCCGCCAGGGTGACCGTCTGGCTGTTGGTATCAAGGCGGATTGGCTGGCCGGTGCTGCTTTTGAAGCGAGTCGACCAGTCGGTCGCCGCGCTGTTGGCAGTATATTTGAGAATCGCCCCGCCGCCATCGGAGAAGGTGATGTTTCCTCCATTGCCGAGAGCGTTGGCGTTGTCGGCTTCCAGCGCGGCATGCTTGAGGGCGGTGGTGCCCGTATAGGTGTTGTTGCCCGAAAATCGTGCGCCGACAGTAGCGCTGCCATCGTTGCCGCGAATCAGGTTCACACCGACACCTGTGCCAGAAATATCGGCCTCGATGCGAATCTGCACCCGCTCGCCGGCCGACCCCACGCCTGATGTGTAGGTGTGGTTCTGAATGTCGCGGCTGGCGGCACCCAGATTCAGTTTTCCGGTGATGACCATCTGTTGTTTCGCGTTGCTGTCGGCGACAATATTGCCTGCCAGGGTCAGGGTGCCCGCGCCCGTGGACAGGGTGGAAGTGCGACCCAGCGAAAGTGGCCCGTTCGTTGCGCCAAAATAGATCGCGGTGCCGCTGCCGGTGCCCACGGTGTCGCTGTTGCCATTGAGGTCGATGGTTCCGCCGACAAGAACAAGGTTTCCGGCAGGCAGCACATCGCTGGCCAGGGTGCGGATGATGCCGCCGTCAGCCGCGCTGGTGCCCACTGTCGTCCCCCCGGTGTAGGTGTTGCCCGTGCTCGAGAGAGTCAGCAGGCCCGCGTCGGTTTTGGCCAGTGCCAGCGTGCCGGTGCCATTGGTCAAGGCGCCGCTGAGGGCGGTGTTGCCCGCACCGCCGACGGTCAGGGTCTTGGTTCCGGTCGTCGTGCTCGAGATGCCTCCGGCAGATGTCAGGCTGTTGGTGGTGCTGTTGTTGGTGAAGGCGTAGCTTTGATTGCCGTTGGCGGTGCCGAGAACGATGTTGGCGTGAATCAATTGGTCGGCGGCCACGTTGCTGTTCACGGTGATGCCACCGGCATTGAACGACAATGTCTGGGCGCCGATGCCCCCGCTGCCGATCGTGTAGGCCGCGGCGCTGGCGGTATCAAAGGTGATCTGCTGGATGGTAAAACCGGCGCCGAGATTGATCACGTCGTCCACACCACCGGCGTTGTTGAAGGTTGCGGTATTGCCGGTGCCGGGTTCCGCTCCGACGGCATTGTTCCAGTTGGTGTAGGTGACGGTGGGATCTTTCCACAGGGCATCGGTGGTTCCATTCCAGATGGCGCTGGCGGCGCGGGCGGAATGGGCGGTGAGCATCGCGGCAACAGCCGCGGCAAAAGGGATCAAGGCACGGGTCAAGACAAGTCGACGAGGTTTCATGGGATTTTGATGGGTTCGGTGTGGATTTTTAACGATGAACAAGAGCACGCTCTTTTTCAACGATGGATCAAACGACCAAAATTCCGCTGAACTTACAAGTAAAATTTTATTTCGAATGCACGACCCTTGCGTGGGGCTCTCGACCGCAATCAACGGGCATGTTCTAACGGCTCTGCCGGGCGGCCTGCAGGGTGTTTTTCATCAGCATCGCGATGGTCATCGGCCCGACACCGCCGGGAACCGGAGTGATCGCCGCACATTTCGGCGCGACTTCGTCATAGGCCACATCTCCGGTGAGGCGGAAACCGGATTTTTTGTTGGAATCGGCGATCCGGTTGATGCCGACATCGATGACCACGCAACCGTCCTTGACCCAATCGGCACGGACCATTTCCGGGCGTCCCACTGCGGCGATGAGAATGTCGGCGCGACGGCAGATCGCGGGCAGATCGCGCGAGCGCGAGTGGGCGACGGTCACCGTGGCATTGGCGTTTTTGGACATCAGCAGCAAGGCCATCGGTTTACCGACGATCATGCTGCGACCGAGCACCACCGCTTCGGCGCCGTTGGTGTCGATTCCCGCGGCAGCGAGCAGGCGCATGGCACCGGCGGGAGTGCAGGGGACAAAGCCACCCGGATCTTCCAGCGCGAGTTTGGCGACGTTTTCCGGATGAAAGCCATCGACATCCTTGCGTGGATCGATCGCTCTAACGACTGCCGATTCGTCGATGTGGCGTGGCGGCGGGCTTTGCACCAGAATGCCGTGGATCGCGGGGTCGTTGTTGAGTTTCCGCACCACGGCCATCAGTTCCTCCTGGCTTGTGGCGGCGGGCAGCACGATTTTTTCCGAATGAATGCCGAGTTCGCCACAGGTTTTCGCTTTGGAACCGACATAGACCTGCGAAGCGGGATCTTCGCCGACCAGGACCACGGCGAGTCCCGGCCGGATGCCCTGTGCGACGAGGGCGAGCACTTCCTCGCGACACTCTAACAAAACTTCCGCGGCTACGGCTTTGCCGTCAATGATCTTCATGGCGATGATTTAGGGGATGGGGGTGACTTCGGAAAGTCTTTTTTCGATGTCGAGGCGCAGATCCTCCATTGCCGCGTCGCTCATCTTGCGGGGCACGGTGACCGGTTCGTCGATGCAAAGATGGAGAGTGGCGAATGGTCTGGGGATTTCAAAACGATCCCACGTGTTCAAACGCCACGAGCGCGAGCATTGGATCCGCAGGGGCAGAATCGGCGCGCCGGTGAGTTGCGACAGCTTGAGCAGACCTGGTTGCAGGACCTGTGCCGGCCCGCGCGGGCCATCCGGCGTGATGCAGACATCCATGCCGGCAGCGATGATCCTTTTCAGTTCGATCAACGCCGCCGTGCCGCGTCGCGACGACGATCCCCTGACCGTGCGCACGTCGAATGTCGTCATCGCATGTTCAATGATCGCGCCGTCCTTGCTGGCACTCGTCAGGGCGCAAAGGGGCGCGGAGCGCGGGCACTTGCGCAGCCAGGCGACGGTGGCGGGCACGATCTGCGCGTGCCAGAAGACCAGGATCACCGGGCCGTTGAGTTGATCAAAATGCGTGGGGATGGCGAATTTCACCCGCAGCGTAAAACCTAACAATTGAATCAACCATCCTGCGAGCGTGCCGATGATTTTTTCCTTTTTTCCGCCTTTGACAGCGGTTTTTTTTTCGATGACAGAAGAGACGGTCATTTAAAGGAATCCCGCGGGGTGAAGGGTATCGACGAGATACTGTTGACGGGAAATGAGATCCTCATAGAGCGAATGCAGAGAGGCCTTGGGCATACAGCGCGATGCTTCATCGACGACCACGAGGTGCTGGGCCATTTCCTCGAACTGCAGCGTTTCCCCGCTGTGCCGGAAAAACACCAGGGCGGCGTGAATGGCGGCTCCGAAGGCGGCTCCTTGCGGGCTCGACAGTCCGACCACGGGAACGCCGAACACATCGGCGAGCAATTGGCGGGTGATGCGGCTGTGCGCTCCCGTGCCGGTGACCTGGATTTCGCACGGGTCGAACCCCAGTTCGCGCATGCGGCCGAGGCAGTAACCCAGTCCCAGCGAGACACCCTCCGCCGTGGCTCGGGCGATGTTCGCGGGCGTGAAATTGTCGAGCGTGATGCCGTGAACGATGCCCTTGGCTTCGGGTAGGTTCGGGGTTTTTTCACCCGTCACATAGGCGAGAAAAAGCAGGCCGTCGGCCCCCGGGCTGCTGGCCGCGACCATTCGCTCCATTTGTTCCGACGTCCAACCATAGTGCCGGCGGATCATTTCCGGCGCGGCGGCGGCGTTGGCAGTCACGACTGTCGCCAGCCATTGGCCGGAAGAGTCGCAGAGGGCGGAAACTTCGCCGCGCAAATCGACGCAGGGCGTGCTGGCAATGCCCGACAGCACGCCGGTGACACCGAGTTCCAGCGACACGCGGCCGCTGGCCACACATCCCGCCGCAAGGCACGAAAGCATCTGCACTCCGCTCCCTTGAGAAATGAGAACCTGAGGACCCAGCCCCCAGGAGTTGGCGAGATTTTTGCGCAGCAACCCGCGCGGTTCGATGGAAGATGCCACCTTGGGCAGCATTTCGGGCAGGCGCGAATCGATCAGCGAACAGACATCGGGCGACCAGCGGCGGTTCCTCACGTCCAGCATTCCCGTGCCCGAGGCAATGCCCGCTTCGGTGGCCACTTCACCGGTGAGCCAGTAGTTGATGAAATCCTTGATCGGCATCACCGCGACCGCCCGCTCGAAATGATAGGGTTCGTGTTGTTTCAACCACAGACATTGGGCGGCGGCGCTGTCCGCGCTCAGCGGGTTGCCGACGAGTTCGATCATGCCCGGAGCACCGCCAAACGCGCGGGATATCTCCTCAGCCTGTCGACGGGCCGAATGATCGCCCGTCATTTTCGTGGGCCGGACCACGCAATTGTCGCGATCAAGGAAAACGACACCCTGCATGCTGCCGCTGACTCCCATGGCGGCGATTTTGCCACGAGAGCTGCCCAGGGATTCGAGGCACGAGCGCAGCGCGCGGTCCACGGCTTCGATCCACATCACCGGGTCCTGTTCACGATGCCCGTCCGGCAGTCCTTCAATCCAGCGGTGCGGCGAAACGGCCTCCGCGATCACCCGGGCGCATTCGAGATCCAGAACGACAACGCGGGTGCCGGTGGTTCCAACATCTATGCCGAGAAACAACATGAAAGTGATGACAGGAAAAGGTTCATGCCGAAAGCAGCTTCCATGATTGCCGGTATTTTGGCAAGGATGCCGTTTCAGAAATTTTGTGAATGCAGCACAGCTACAACGCGTGCAGCGAAGCTACCTCGGGTATCGTTCGCCAACGGTCTAACGGAAATGATCCCATCCGCCCGACAGCACCATGCCTTCTCCGGAGGCGACCATCGTGCCGATGCAGGCAAGTGGAACATCGGGAAAATGCTCCGGCCACCGCGCGGCAAGGCGTTGTGTTTTGCGGGGATTCACGGTGAACAGCAGTTCGTAATCCTCACCATCCCCCAGCGCCTGTTCGCTGCTGCAGTTGTCGTGACAGGGCAGGCGGGCGGGATCAATGCAGAAGCCGAGCCCCGAGGCCCCGGCGAGGCGGGGGAGATCCTTGGCGAGGCCGTCGGACAGATCCATCATGGCCGTGGCGAAGCGACCGGCAGCGAGCCAGTGGGCTTCGCACAGGCGCGGAGTGATGTCGAGATGTCTTCCTGCCAACGAGCCGCCGAGGCGACCGGTAACGTAAATGTCGTCGCCTCGTTGCGCGGTCGAACGCAGCAGCAACCGGCGTTTTTTCACCATGCCGGTGGCGGCGATGGAAATGACCAGCCCAGCCTCCGCGCTGACCCGGGTGCTTTCGCCGCCACAGATGACTCCGCCGTATTTGTTGAGGCAATCCGCCATGCCCAGATAGAGTTGCTCGATTTTTTCCAGTTCGTAGTCTTTTGGCATGCCGATGGTGACCAGGAACCACTGGGGCCTTCCCCCCATCGCGGCGATGTCGCTGATCACGCGGGCGATAGCTTTCCAACCGACACGGCGCATCGATGCCTCCGCGGTGAAATGCACGTTTTCGACAATCGCATCGGTTTTGAGAAGTTGCCATTCGTGGCGCGAGGCTTCGGCCACCGCACAGTCGTCGCCGGGCCCGGTGTGCAGGGCGGGATGGGTGGTGGGAACCAGTTCAAGCAGGCGGGAAATCAGCGCGTCCTCACCGATGTGCCCAATCGTTTTCATTGTATTTGCTCGGGGATGGTCAGCCAACCCGCTCGCACCGCCAACTGGATCGCCACGGTTGCCGCGTTGAAACAAAGATGCACGCTGATCGACGCCCACAGCGATCCGGTCCACTCGTATGCCGCCGCGAGGATCATGCCTAACAAAAACAGCGGCAGCAACAACGGGGCATTGCCGTGACCGACGGCAAAAACCAGCGCGGAAAACAGCATGCCGATGCGTACGTTGCTGAATTTCTTCGCCACCGGATACAGGTAGCCCCGGAAAATGATTTCCTCGGCCACGGGGGCCAACAGCACCGCGGAAAACGCCATCAGTCCGACAATCATTGCGTCGCCGCTCTCGCGCAACATTTTCACCGCATCCTGCACGCTCGATTCACCGATGAGGCTTTCCATCCAGGCGATGTATCCGCACCAGTTCAGCAAGCCGAGCATCAGCCACATCAGGATCACCGCCGAAGGACCGATGAACAGAGCCAGGTACCATTGTTTCCAGCGCAAGCCCAGCCACTGCACCGGCCTGACCCGCCAGGCGACCAGGCTGACCACCATGCCGACCAGAAAAGCGGAGATGATGATGTTGGCGATGATCTGAAACGGGGTGACTTTTTCGAGCATCTCTTTCTTTTCGGCGAAGGCCTGGGAAAATCCGAACAGGCTGAAAATTCCGGTGATCAGAGCGAGACCCACCCAGTCGAACGTCCGGCACCACCAGGTTGTGACCTTCTCGGGAGGGGGAAGCGGCGGAGGCTGATCCGCTGGCGATTGTTCATCGACCGCTGCCGCATGGAGTTTTTTACGTATCGCGCTGATGATCAACAAGGCCACGGCAAACCCCAGCGTCACCCCCAGAACAGCGGCGGTTACATTGAATGTCAGGGGCGCGGCAGCAGGCACGCCGGACGCTAGCAGTGAGGGTCCCGCAGCGCCACTGCGAATTCGATACAAGCCAAGTTTTTTCGTTTGCGCGTCTGTTTTTCGTCGCATTTTGGAAAGAATCTTGCTATGCTGCCCCCAACCAGAAGCATACTGTGGAAATAACTTCCTTCACCCCGCCGCCGATCGAGTTGCTCAACCAGCTCCTGCCGGCCTATGACTTTGTCGATTTTATCGCGCAGGGTGGAATGGGGGCGGTTTATCTCGCCAAACAGGTCTCGCTCGACCGCGAGGTCGCGGTGAAAATCCTGCCGATGGAACTCACGGCCGACCCGGAATTCAGCGCCTCGTTCAAGACCGAGGCCCGGGCGATGGCGAAACTGAATCATCCGAACCTCATCGCAATTTACGATTTCGGTGAAATCAACGGCATGCTCTTCATCGCGATGGAGTATGTGCCCGGCAAGTCGCTCTATCATTCCTCCTGGAACAAGCAGATCGACCCCGTGGAGGCGGGCCGGATTGTCATGGCGATTTGCGACGGCTTGAGCCATGCCCATGACAGCGGCATCATTCATCGCGACATCAAGCCGGCGAACATCCTGCTGACCCCGAAAATTGTTCCCAAAATCGGCGACTTCGGCTTGGCGCAGTCGGTGGGGGTCAAGCACGACGGCCTGGTCATGGGCACGCCGGGATACAGTGCGCCGGAAGTCGTTGCCAATCCGGACAAAGCGGACCGCCGTTCGGACATTTTCGCGGTGGGGGTGATTTTGCACGAATTGTTGACCGGCCAGTTGCCGCAACCGGGGCACGCGGCTTCCGACTTGGTGAATTGCAGCAGAGAGTTTGACAAGATCATCCAACGGGCCACCCATCCGAACCCGCTGATGCGCTATCCCGATGCCCACTCGATGGCCACGGCCATCGGCGAGGCGCTGAAATCGCCTTATGCGCGAGCTGGGGCGTCATTGAAAACCCCCCGGACCATGCCGGCGCGAACCGCAATGCCGCGACCGGCTTCTCCCGTGATGGCCAAAAACGCCCCTCCGGTCGGACCTACCACGGCAGCTTTCCCAGCGCGGGGTCCAGCGATGGTCATCGACACCCAGGATCCGGCGCGCGGTCTGGGAGCACCAACGGTTTCCCTGCCCTCCTCAAAGCGCTCCCAGCAGCGCAACTTGATTGTCGTCGCGGCATTGGCGGTGCTGCTTGTCGGTGCCTATCAGGTATTGAAATTCTACGCGGCAAAAAAAACCAGCCAGCTCGAGAAACCCTCGACAGTCGAGGTGAAAACTCCGCAGGGGGATCACGGGCAGTCGAATCCCGCGGGCGGGCCACAATCCGCACCGTTGAAGCCTGAGACAACCAACATGCGTCCCGGCGAGTCGCCGATGGATTCGCTGGCCCGGTTGCGCGATGACCTGAAAAATGGCAAACGCGACCAGATGCCCGTCGGAGCGGAGCGCCGCGGCGAGATGGATTTTCTGCTTGTTGCGGAACCGATGACCTGGAATGCCGCGCTTGTTTTTGCTGAAAACCACGGCGCCCACATCGCCCAGCCGAAGGACGACGAAAGCATCGCGTTCCTGAAGTCGTTGTTGAATCACAATGAAACGATCTGGCTCGGTGTCGGTCGCGGTGGCAGGGATCAGTGGGTGATGCTGGACGGCAGCACATGGACCCAAACACCCAGCGGCATTGGCGCCTACGCCACGCTGTCGCCGCTTGGCACACTGCGGGCCTCGGAAGGATACAAGAAAAATGCCTTTGTGCTGGCTTGGCACCGCAACGGGACAAGTCCATTTTCCCTGGCGGCGATGTTGCATCGAACGCGACAATCGCTCGCCACGAAATCGCCGGTGTATCCTGCCGGTACGCGTTCGCTGGAAAACACCCATTTTTTGCCGGTGTTGCGGTCGATGATCCAAGCCGAGGCCCTGAACCTGGCGGAACTGGCCGGCGCCCACGTGGCCACGATCAGCAATGAGGACAAGGGGGGCTGGTTGTTGCGCTACATGTCCGAATTTGACTGTCCCCGCGGCATTTGGCTTGGTGCGGAGAAATCCGGCAATTCGTGGCAGTGGAACACCAAGGAACCCTGGGGTTTCACCCAATGGGCGGCCGGTGCGCCCTCCGCTGAGCAGGAGGCCACCGCTCTGGTTTATCTTCCCCAAAAAGGCTGGCAGAATGTGGACAAAGGAGCGATCGCCGACGGCGTGCTGCTGGAGTGGGACGATGTCGTGGCCGAGCCTTCCAAGCAGGGCGAAAATACCGAACCCGCATCGCGTCAGGAAGTCGCGGCGGATGTCCAGCCCCTGATTGCCAAGGCGCGCGAACTGGTGGTTGCGGCGGTCAAGGAGCGCGACGACAAAATCGCCGCCAATACCCGCGCGTTTGTTTGGGACCTTGAAGTTTGGTTGCGCGGACTGAAGGGACTGGAGAGGGAGAAATGGCTTGACGTCGCCGAAAAAGTAAAGGCCTTGACCGGCAACGGACGCGTGCCCTCCGCCGAGGACATAAAAGAAATCATGACCGAGGAGGGGCGCAGAAACCGCCGCAGACCAATCAAACTGGAAGACGGTAAATGGAAGGAATTTGACATCGTTGTGCGGCCAATCCACGAGGGCATCGCCAAAAGCCAGAATTACTCCTATACCAAACAAAAGGCCATCGATGCCGATTTCCTCCAGCGCAGTGGCAAGGTCCGCGATTTTTTCATCGCAAAGGTCAATGAAATTGCCGAGACCGCCAAAAAAAACAACCAAACGGAAGTTGTCGGTCTTATGAGCGAGTTCCAGTCTCAAGCGCGGAATCTGGACGATTGGGTGGCTTACATTTCGAAAAAATAACAGGCTTCACTGCGATGGATGATTTTTCCGCGATCAGCGATCACTCGCCTGCCCACACCTGGAGTGCCCAGCAACCGAGGTCGAAGGCCCCCTTGATTTTTTTTCTGTCGCTGGTACTCCTTGGCATGAGCGCCACGCTGGTCACGTTGGAGTTCTTCAAACGGAAAAATGCAGACCAGGAAAAAGCAGCGAATCCCCCTGTAGCCAAAACGGTTGCGGCGGCCGTTGCGGTGGAAAAGAAAATGACCCCGCGCGAGGAGGCCGAGCAAATCCTCAAGGATACCAAGGTGGCACCGGTGCAGCCGGGCACCGATAATCCCGTCGACTTGCTGACCTCCATCGGCAACGCGCTCGCCAACCGGGACTTCGACAAGGTGGAGAAACTGATCGGCAAAGAGGCGCTGACCGATCAAAACCTCGACGTATTGAAAAAACTCGGCAACGAGGGCCAGTTCAAGCTGCGCGTTCCCAATCCGGTGCGCGAAGTCGGTGAGTTGGAAATCAATCGTCGCGCCCGCTACGCCCTGGAACTCGCCGACCGCGAGGAAGGCCGGGACCGCATCTATTTTGACTTGTTGAAAAATGAAAAAGTCTGGCTGGTGGAGAAAATCACCCTGCCACCCACGGCGGGACAATCGATACCCCGGGCTTTGATTGTCGATACCTTGGGCATATCCGACGCCTTTTTGCTGGCTTCGCTGAATCAGAATTTCACCTTGGCCAAGGAGTTTGTGAACACGGAAAAGGTTTCCGATGCCACCCTCGCGGGGATGTGCATTCTTTTTGAGGAGGGCAATTACCGCATGCGCGGGGAAAAACCCCTGCGGGCGATGATTCAAAAGGACAACATTGCTTTGTTCCTTGCCAACGTCGAGGCCTCCGACGGCTCCCAGGCCGCACAGTTTGCGATCACGCTGAGAAAATTGCCGGGAAATCCCAATTGGATCATCGATGAACTGAACCTGGATCAGTTGTTGTCCGACTACGCCAAACGCGTCGCCGGCGGCGATGTCTACTACAGCCCGCTGATCAAAAATCCCTCCGGCGGCGATACGTTGGTGTTGTACTTTGATTTCGATGCCAACCAGCTGTCCCTGCGGACCGAACGGCAACTGGCCATCGTTGCACTCATTTTGAAAACCGATACGAATAAAAAAATCCATTTGTCCGGTCATACCGACGCGTTGGGCTCAAAGGAATACAATCAGACTCTTTCGGGCCAGCGGGCCGAAGCAGTGAAAGCATATCTCATCAAGTCGGGCGTGGATCCGCTGCAGATCATCACCGCCGCCAAGGGCTTGAGCGAACCGCGACGCCCGAATGTGACCGCCACGGGAGCGGACGACCCCGAAGGGCGGCGCGCCAACCGCCGCACGGAAATCTATCTGGATTTTTGAGAAGCGCGGGTGCCGGTCAGCGACCGCCGCGGATGACGTGGTTTTTATCATCGAGCACCACCTTGCGGGCCGTGATCGGTTTGTCCGTCAGACCAAAAGCCATGATCGCGACGCGCTCGCCTTTTTTGATGAGGTGCGCGGCACCGCCGTTGATGATGATGTTTCCCGTACCCTGAGGACCCGGCTGCACGTAGGTTTCCAGTCGATTGCCCGTGCTGATCGACGCGACCAGCACTTTTTCTCCCGCCCACAAGCCGACGACTTCCATCAGGTCGGTGGGTATTTCAATGCTTCCTTCATACTCCACATCCGCTGAGGTGATCATGGCGCGGTGAAGTTTGGAAATGAGGACTTGTCGAAACACGGCACAAGGGAAGCGCGGGACCAGCAGATGGTCAAGCTTTCGCTTGCATTTTTCTGCACTGCTTTGCCAAGTCGATTGAACGAAAGAGGTCAGGCAGTATGCGCCCTCCGGTGACTCCGGTTGGGAGCGCTCGGTTCGCACACAAACCCCCTCCCCCTTCACCCCACGGCCACGTTCGAAAAAACCGTGCGGGTGGGGTCGGGATCAACCATTGTGACAAGCAGTGCGACCCCCGCAGGAAAGGCATCCGCCAACCAGACGGGAGCCCCGTTGGGATCGGCGCGATCAAACAATCATTGCCATTGCTCCTGATTCATGCTCAATTCCCCGTGCCCAACCAGACTATGAAACATTACCTTTTTTTCACCATTCTTGCTCTCGCACCGCTGTTCGCGCAGGAGTTTTCCCCCGCCACGGCAGCGGTGCAAAAACTTCCACCTCGCGCCCTTTCGATTCCGTATGCCTCGCTCGACGAGGCTCAGAAAGCAAACCCGTGGGAGTCGAGCTGGTGTCAGAAACTCAGCGGCAATTGGAAGTTTTTCCATTCGACCGATCCCGCTGCAAAACAAGCGGATTTTGTCGCCAACAATTTCGACGACAAGGAATGGAAAGAAATCCCGGTGCCCTCCAACTGGCAGTTGCAGGATTTCGGCGGACTGACGGCGCTCTCGCCGAAAGCGACAAGCCGCACGGTGAAATCCATCGGCCGCTACCGCCATGAATTCACCCTGCCCGATTCCTGGAAATCGCGGAAAACTGTGCTCCATTTCGGTGGCGTGGATTCTGCCTGCTCGGTTTGGGTCAATGGCAAAAAAGCCGGATTCGCCGAGGATGCCTGCACCGCGGCGGAGTTTGACATTTCCGCGCTCTTGCAGGAGGGAAAAAACATTCTGGCGGTGGAAGTCTATCAGTTTTCCGGGCATACCAATGACGCAGCACTCGAGTCGTTCCAGGTCTCGGGAATCTATCGCGATGTCTATCTGCTGTCGTACGACCCAATCGCGCTGGTAGACATGCAAATCAAAGCGGGACTGACCACGGATTTTACAAACGGATTGTTCGAGTGCACGGCATCGGTCAAAAACAGCAGCGCTGCCGATGCGGAAGTGACGGCAAAAATCAACCTCACGGACGATCAGAATCGCAGCGTTGCCAGCCCTGCCGCAACGGTCAAGATCCCCGCCGGCCAATCCGCCGCGATGTCACTGAAATCCGATCCGCTGGCCCAGGTGAAGCTTTGGACTGCGGAAACACCGAATCTCTATCGTGCCACTTTGACCTTGCAGGATGCATCAGGAAAGGTCCTCGCGCTTCATCGATTTGATGTCGGCTTCCATCGCAGCGAATTCGTGGATGGCAATTTCCTATACAACGGCAAGACCATCGAACTCAAGGGTGTCAAACGCAACGAATTTCACATGTCGCGAGGCCATGCACTGACCGAGGAGGACATCAGGAAGGAACTGCTGACCTTGAAAACGGCGAACTTCAATGCGATCTGGAATGACAATCGTCCGTCCGACGAGGCGTTTCTCCGATTGTGTGACAGCTTGGGATTTCACGTGATCGAAGGAGCCAACGATGTGGACCTGCCCGGGAACTCCGCAGAACTGAAAAAACAACGGCTGCAGAATCTGGTTTTGTGCGACCGCAATCATGCTTCGGTCATTGCCTGGGCCAGTGACGACGACGGCATGGCTGATTTCGTGCGTCAGCTCGATGACACGCGCCCCTTGTTAGGAAAATCCTTCGACAGGAAATCTTTCGCGACGATGAAGGACATCGCTGTCAGGCGTTCGGAAGTGCTTGCCGATCAGACCGAGGCTCCTGCGCCCGATATCAAACTTCCGGATGGCAGTTCCGCGCCGAAACCGCAGACCGGCGAGGCCGCGAAGCCAAGGACGAGAAGTTACATGGTCTTTGGCGCCGCGCTCGACCCGCAAATCACCGATGGCGATTTCGGTGCCAAAGGGATTTTGAACGCCTCTGGCATTGCAAAGCCGGTATTTGAAGAATGGAAAAAACGCAATCAGGAGATCCAGACAAAGATCCGCGATGTCAATGGCAGTCCGTTGAGCGTCGTCATTCGCAACAAGCGGTTTTTCCGACCTCTGAACGATGTCAAGGGATCGTGGAAACTGATGAAAAACGGTTTGCCCGTGGCAAGCGGTGACTTGAACGTATTGACTCTGGCGGCGCAGCAGGAAATGGTTGTCGATGTTGCCCTGACGGAGAAGAAAGATCCTCAGGCGGAATATTTTTTCCGGGTGCGTTATGATCTGATCGAGGCTAACGCGTGGCATCCGGCGGGCATGCCGATCGCCTGGGAGGAAATCCCTTTGCCCTGGGGCAAACTCATTCCGCTCACGCTGGTAGAGCCGCTCAAGGAAGCGGGATTTGCTGAAAACGATAGTCAGGTCGAACTCAAGGCGGAGGAGGCGGCTGCGGTGATCGACAAAAAATCCGGTATGCTGGTTTCCTGGAAGATGAAAAATCAGGATATGCTGCTCGCCCCGCTGGCGTTGAATTTCTGGCGTGCCAACAGTCCGACCCGCAGCGAGGCGCAACGGGTCTGGCAAAAAGCGGGCCGCGAAGCCAAGGTGACATCGATCCAAGCTGGCAAAGAGAACAAAAACATCGTTGTCAAAGTGGCGCTGGCCCTGGCCGCTGGCCAATCAACCGCGAACGTGACGTATCGATGGAACAGTCTCGGAAAAATCAGCATCGAAACCGAGTTTCATCCCGATGCCGCGATGCCCGATATTCCGGTCATTGGCTATCAGACCCGCACGATGCAGACCTTGGCGAATGCCCGTTGGTATGGCAAGGGTCCCGGTGAAACCTATCCTGATCGCGAAACGAGTGCCTGGACCACGATTCATCAGGGTCTTGCACCGCAGATGTTTTTCCGTCATCCCAAACCCAGGGAATCGAGCAACCGCAGCGGCATCCGCTGGATGGAACTCACCAACATCACAGGCGGCTGGTCCCTTCGCGCGGATACGGCGGATGAGCAAAGCCTGAATTTTTCCGCTTACCCGTGTGGCGTCGATGAATTGGACCAGGCTAAATCGCAAGCGGAAATTCCGAAGCTGAATTTCCAGGAAGTGCAGATCAATCACAAGCAATCCGCCGTGGATGTCGACCAGGTGTCCGCCCGATTGAGCGCCAAATCCATGTACCATTGGGCCTTCATTTTATCATCGCAGAATCTACCACCCACCATGCCGGCCAAAACGCCCGGAGTGATGCCCCCGACAAAAACACCAGGCAAATAAAAGGCAGGGTAGGCTCGCCAAGCGTTCCCTCGAGGCGGAGGCATCACGGGCTAACACATCCTACTTCACCCTCCGCCCACGTTCGCGAAGAAAGCTGGTGAGGCAGGAGGACCATCGAGAGTTGTGAATCCTTCCCAAAATGATAGAGGTAGGAACGGGGCAATACAATGCCCCGTTCCTACCTCTATCCTTTTGCATGCCTATCGCAGGGAAATTTCTCCGAAAGTTCCGGTGGGGGCAGGGTAGTTGACGGGAAAATCATCCTTCCTGACTCACCGGCTTTGTTGGCGAACGGGAGCGCGGGGTGAAGGTTGGATGCGTTAAGGCGTGATGCGGCCGTCCCCCACCGGAACGCTCGGAGAGCCTTCCCTGCCTGAAAAAATGAAACGGCCCTCGGGCGATTAACCGCGAGGGCCGGGGAAAGGAAAACCAGCGAAGTTACTTCGCCTTCAGTTCGATCGATTTCAGCGCCATGCCGCGTTGATTAGGAGCGGCGATTTTCAAGGTTGTCGCGCCTTTTTCCAGCTTCACTTCCACAGCTTCGGTTTTCTCCCACAGGCCGTTTGAATTAACCACCTTGATGGTGACCGGCGGGTTGCTGCCGGTGCTGACGTTGAGCACCTGTTCCATATTGGGCGTAGCGGCAGTGACCTGCACCGTATACGTTCCGGCGGTGGCGACATCGAGATTGAATTCGATGAAGCTGTTGTCGATGCTCTTGTCGAAGTTCACCTGCTTGCCGCCGGTGAAGCAATCGATCGTGCGCGCAGCCAGCATTGTGGCAAACTGCGACGCTTCAAACACCGTCGAACTGGCGGCGACCTTGATCGGTCCCGCCGCCGCTACCGCCTGCGTCGCTGCGTTTTTGTCGGGCACCAGTTCTTTTTCCGCCTCGTCCGCTTTGGCCGATGCGGTGATGTCGGTTTTCACCAGTTGCAGGTCCTGGCGGATTTTGTTGGCCACCGCCATGATCTTGTCCTTCGCGGCGGGAGTCGCGGCGGCGAACCAGCGCAGATGTTCCACCTGGGAAAACTCCGCAGAGTGTTCGCGTTCCTGCACGGCGGCGATGAATTCCGTGCCGCCCATGCCTTCGAGTTTTGAAACCTGCCAGCCGCGGCCGTAGCCAACCTTCCAGGCGCTGCCCGGTTGGGGCTCGGCCATCGGGAAAGCCGTTTTGTATGCCACACAAGCGTGAGCCGGTTGGCCGACGCCGATGGCCGGAATGCCGAATGCGTGGCAAATGAACACACTCCACGAAGAGCGAGGACCACACTTGCCGCCGCCGGCGAGAACATTTTTGAACGTGCCTGCGAAATCGATCGGTGAATTCCTGCGCCAGACTTCGCTGGTCGAATTCACCACCAGTTCATTTTTCTTCAGGTCGGGGCGCCAGGTATTGATCATCTTGCGACCCCAGGCGAGGTCCTCATTGGAGGCTCCCGAATTGACGATCTTGGTGTATTCCCAGACGGTCAGGTGGTCGAAGCTGGGGAACAACTCCTTGTTCTGGTGAGCGGTTTTGTAGTGCTTGAAGCGTTCGATGACATCCGACGGCGTTTTCGCGCCCCCGGCACCGATGTTCACCGATCCCGGCGGCAGCAGGCCGGTGGCAATGGCGAGTTTCAGGTAGATGCCTTGCTTGGCATCCGGGTCGGCCAGCATGATTTTGTTCCAGATGCCGAGAGCTTCCGTGGAAAGCATGTAGCTGTTGTCCTCACGGGCCGGGAGTCCGAGCGGCACCACGGCGATCAGATAGAGGTCGAGCGCCTCGGTGTTTTTCATCAACCAGCTCAGGAATGCGGCATTGGTGGGGTCGGCCTTGGCAAAAGCCGCCAGTTTGTCCGGCGTGGTTTTGGCGATGAACTGGCGTTGGTCGAGCACGCTGTGAAAGACCGGATCCTTCAGCAGTGAGGTCAGCGAAGCCTCATCGGCATTGGCAGGCATCTTGCTGTTCAGCCAGGTTGTGGCTCCGTTCAGGTAACCAGCGAAGTCCGCGCCTTTCACGGCGGCGTCGATTTCCTTTTCACCCGGTTCCCAGGCTCGCACGATCGCGGGAAGAGACCATAAAACCGCGCCCGTCAGCAGCGCGTTGATTGTTGTGTTTTTCATTATTTTCATCTGTTTGGATTGATTGTTACGTGGGAATCATTCGGAAAAGTCACCGGCTGAATTCCATGACTCCGGGGCTTGCTGGGATGCGCAGCTTCATGCTAAGGTCGAAAGAAAAAGTTATTTTTTCTCAATGCCCATCAACTCCTGCATCGTGTCCGCAAATGTTTTGCCGAGCAGGATGAAAAAACGTCCCTCGCCGAAATAATGGAATCCAAGATTGGAAGTGGCCCGCTGAAGCATGGCTTCCTCCTCCTTGGTGACCGGCTGGGTTTTCAGGTCGCGCTTGCTGACCCATCCCGCTGTCTTGATGTCGATGATCGCGGGATGCAACAATGGCGCGCTCTCGACCGACTTCACGTTGCCCTTGAATTCCGGCACGGTATTGACAAACCGATGACCCTCGCGGACCTCCTTTTGCTTGATGTTGACCTTCTCGACATCGACGCCGTTGACGCCCATCACACCGACCACGCATTTCATGTCCGGGGCTTTGAATTCGGCGCGCAGGTCCTTGATCAGATGCACGAGGTTGGCGCCGTATTCCTTGCGGCCCTTGTCATCAAACAGGTCATTGTAGCCTTGGAACCAAACAAATCCCGCGATTTCATAACCGTCTTTCTCATTGTACGACGGAAAATGTTTTTTCAAGTTGTCGAGGGTCTCATGCACGATTCCGACCAAGGCGCGGTACTGGCCGCCGACATCCTCCGGTTTCACACCGTCGACCGGTCCGGCGCTCGGCGGACGGAAATTCACATACAAACTCTGACCGCCGGGACCGTATTTGATCAACAGCACCTGTTCTTCGAGCGCCTCGCCCATGAAGTAACCAAACGAATATTCCGGGCCGATCTTGCTGCCCAGCTTGTCGTAGTCCTTGCGACCGCCGAAGCCGGTTTGCAACTTGTCATAGACGCCGCCGTTGGCCACCCAGACATCGTCGCGGGTGACGAAATTTTTGCCATCGGGCTTGAAAGTCTTCAGCAGGGCCGCCCGCGCTGGGTCCTTGTCTTCGCCGAGGAAATCGATGGTGCGAATATCCGCCTGGCCATCCATGTTCGACTGGCCCGCGAGGATGAAGACTTTCACGGGTTTCGCCTGCGACAGAGTAATCGATGCGAAGAACCAAACGAGTGCGTTGATGTGTTTTTTCATGGTTTTGGATCTCAAGGCTACGCCCCGCCTTTCGTCGATCTTTCAAGGAAATCCAGGCGGGCATGAAGAGGCAACGAACGTGCGCCAGGGGAGCCGGGGAAGAACTTCGAACTAATGGCCCGCAGCAGGATAAGAATTCTCGACCTCCTTTGGGGTAAACGCCGTGTCGCGATCGCTGAGCTGCTTGCGAATCGCTGCGACGCCCTGCGCCTTGACGGCGTCTTTGCCGTTGTCCCATGCAAAGCGAACAAAGGTTGCGATGTCGGCGAGCTGGGCATCGGAAATTTCGGGGTTCAGTTTGAATCCCGGCATCGCGGCGGCGGGAGTGTAACTTTTCCCTGCCACCTGAAGCGGCCCAGCCATGCCTTGGAGCAATACGGCGACAAGGCGTTCGGGCGAATGGGTCACCCACTCGGAGCCGGCCAACGGCGGGCCGAGTTGCTCGATGCCCTTGCCATCGGGGCCATGACAGGCCATGCAGTGTGCCGTGAACAAAACTTCGCCCCGTTGGAACGCGGCGAGATGTCCCTTGTCCTGCGGTAGTTTGAAAGCAGCGGCGTTGGTTTTGATGCGGAGGCACTCGACCAAGTCTTCATTCAAGCTGGCATCGTTTGCCTCGCTGCCGAGGATTTCCTGAAAGCGTTTTTCCCGACCTTTCAAGCCGTTCACCGCGATCTCGCGGAAATAGGGTTGGCTGATGTCGCGCAACAGGAGTTCCTTTAAAAGCAGCAATGCTTTGTCACCCGGCAGACTTCCCAGGCTGGCCGCAAGCTGTCGGCGCACGACAAGTTCCGGACGAGCGGCCAATTCCGTCAGGCGCGTCAACATGCTTTCCGCTTCTAACGGAGCGAGCAACTCGGTCAAGCGGATGGCCATTTCCAGAACGTGCGGATCATCGGATCGGAGCGCCGCGGCAATCGCGGTGGCATTGACCGCCCCGAGACCCTCCAGCGCCCAGAGCGCATGGATCTGGCCAAGCGGCTTAGCGGAATTTCCCGCCATGGCATTGAGCGCGGGCACGGCCGCGCGGTCGCCGCTGTCGATGATCAATTGCTGTGCGGTGTCCCGCCACCAGCCGTTTTCGTGGCCGAGAAACGGCACCAGATCGACGGCGCTTTTTCCCAACAACTGCGGCGCTGCGCCTAACGGATTTCCCTTGTGCACGATCCGATACACCCGGCCCATGCGCGGGTTGCTTTCCAGATTGCGGTGCGCGATTTGTTCGCGAAGATAAGGCGTGACGTAGGCCTTGTGCTGAATGATGCCGTGATAGAGATCGACCAGAAACAAACTGCCGTCGGGCGCGTTGAACAAGTTGACCGGACGAAAGCGCTCGTCGGTCGATGCGAGAAACTCGCGCTCCACCAAGGGATGCTCTCCAGTCAAAACACCGTCTTTTTCCGTGACCTTGAGCATGCGCACGAAATTGGCCGACGGCTCGCAGAAGAATGCGGTGTCGCGATACTGCGGTGGAAATTGGTCGCCGCGATAATACACCGGACCGCACGCCGCCGTCACCGCAGTGAGGTAGCCTTTTTCATCGATGTCGCCTTCGCCGCCGCGGTTGACCGCCGGCGTGATGCGGGCGGGAAAGATTTTATCCCGATAGGAAATGTTAACCGCGCTGCCGGTGGACTTCGGGAAATTCACATTGCGCGACAACAGGTTCGGCATCAGCTCATCCGCTTTCATGCCAAACCAGTTTTCATTGTAAAACAGGCGTCCGAAGTTGTTTTGGGAAATCCCCCACTGGCCGCGAAAGTCAGTACTCTGCTTCACCCACTTGCCGTCGATCTCCCGATAGCGTGCGTTCGATTTCGCATTGTAGATCCAATTGTCCAGGCCGCGCATCAGGCCGTTGCTGCGGTGTTCGACGTTGCCGGTGCCCGCGTAGTTTTCATCGATGACCGTCATCTTGCCGGGCTGGTCGTTGACATTTTCGACGAAAAAAAGTTTTTCGTGCCCGGCATAAAGGATGCCGTTCTTGTAAAATGCAATCGATCGCGGTTGATTCAGACCGTCCATGAACACCTTGTAGTCTTCGAACGCTCCATCGTGATCCGCATCCGTTAGAATCGAAATGCGACCGATCGGATCGCTCTCGCCATCGGCCGCGACATTGAGCATGTAGCCGCGCATCTCGACGACCCACATCCGGCCGTTGCCGTCAAAATTGATCGCCAGCGGACTTTGGATCATGGGGTCGCTGGCCACCACGCTCATGGCGAAATCCTCGTGGAGTTTGAATGTCTTCAGTCCCTGCTCGGGAGTCAGCGCGGGCGCGGGCGGGATTTGGTCGAAAGGGATCACATAGGTGTATCCCTTTTTTTTGGGTTTCTCCTCTGCTTTTGCTGCCGGTTTCGCCGCCGGATCGAGTGTCAGTTTTTGGATCCACACGTTGCGGAATCGCACCGGATTGTGATGCCCTTGCAACTTGACCGGACGCGGTTCCGGGCCTTCTTTCTCGCCGACGCCGGTCTTGCCGGTGATGGAATAGTCGTCGTGAATCAAGGCGCCATTCTGACACACGGTGATGCGCGCGTTCTCGGTTTTCTTGTCGCCCTCAAATCGCGCGGCGCGGAAGGCGATGTCGTAACTCTGCCACTCGCCCGCTTTTTTGCTGACCAGCAGATCGGGCTTTTTCTGTTTGTAGATGCTGCCGCAGAAACTGGACTTGTAGTCCTCCGCCGCGATGCCGAACGAGTTGTGAATCTGGACCTCGTAGCGCTGTTGGATGTAGATGCCGGAATTGCCATCCGCTTCGGGGTCCTTGACGTCTTTCACCGCGTTGACGTTGAACTCCACGTGCATGCGGAAATCCTGATAACTCTCCTTCGTGAGCAGGCTGTCCCAGTCGGGCGAGGCGGTGAGAACGCCATCCGCAAAAACCCACTTGGTCGGATCCGGTCCCTCGGCCACGAGGCTATAGCCGTCAGGCCCGACGAGGATGGCCGCGTCGGCAGGCCGCTCCGCTTTGGCGATGTCGATGATTCCCTTGGTGGTTCCAGGTTCGACCGCCAACGCGGGGTGAATGACGAAGGCCGTCAGGAAAAGCAGTGCGGAGAATTGGCAGATCTGGGAAGTCATGAGTTGTGCGATAGACAAAGCCTGTACTGCATTCCGCTCCGAACCGCAAATGATTAATTTTCCGCCCGCTGTCCCACTCGGCAGAAAAAACTACGGCGATCAAGCCAGGGAAAGGATTGCATGGAATGTCGCAATCAAAAGGCAAGGGACGATCTCCGAGCGTTCCGGTGGGGGACGGTCGCGGATCACCCTAACGTGATATCCCTTCACCCCGCGCTCTCCCGCGCCAACAACGCCGGTGAGTCAGGAAGGATGATGACCCGTCATCCATCCTACCCCCACCGGATCCCCAGGGACTGCGATCCCTGCCTTTGAGCATCTCTCTGGCTTGATCGCAGTCGAAACTTGCCTTCATTATATTGTTTTAAAAAATTCGGTTCTGCTATTTCCCAAACAGTCGATGGAAATGACATGGAACATCCCTCAGAAATTTCGCTTAAGCTCCTGGGACGACCGCTTAGGCCCTTGGTGCGACCTCTTCATGTGCATGTTGCCTGGGAACTTGCCTGGGCCACCTTCCAAAATCGGAAATGCCCGGCACAGGTGTGCTGGCCACCTTCTCATAATTGTCAGTCCCCATCTCATAGTCCCCATCTCATAGGGGATGTCACTCAGATCGCAAAAAACTGCCGGTGGCTGCTTAGGGTAGGTTGGTTCATTTCATAGTGGTTGCGAAATTCCTTTGATCCGGGCAAAAAGCTGCCTCAGGAAACGCCGGACCTCCTCGGTCACGTCAAAGATTTTCGCACCCGAAAATGGAACTCTGAACTTGCTGCCCGCGGGTGGTGGATCAGGTTATTCGACGGCAGAACGCGCTGTACGGTGTGTTGGTGATGTCAACACGGCGCAGGTTGCAGGAGACGATGAGAAGCGAGGCAAGTAGGACGGCAAACGTTCTGCGATGAAAATGTGTTTTGATTATTGGATGACTCGTTGGTTAGCCAAACAGATTTTTATTGGTGCCGAAACTTGCGGGCGTTGGCAGACCGGATGTCACATTCATGACAGTGCAAATCCTCTCAGCCCGTGGATTCGCGACTTCCGTACTGCTCAAGGTTTCTGTTCCAACCACGCCTTCAATTCCGTGATTTCCTCTGCGGTCAGCCGGTGTTTGGGAGGCATGTGGCCGAAGTCCACCAGCACGCGGATCGGGTGGGAGTGAACCCGGTAGAGCGGCGCGCGGTCGCCATCTTCATCGTGACATTTCGTGCAGGTTTTCATTTCGAGCGGCTTGCCGTAATCGGGCTGTCGATCACCCGGCGGAAAGAAAAAGCGCGAGCGCGGCTGGTTAGCAATGTGATGGTTGATGGCCGCCGTGAGCGCCTCGTCGTTAACAAGGTCGGCGCGGGCGGGATGAATCGCGAGCGGACCGGAGGAATGGCATTTGTAACAACCGGTGCCCTCGAACTTGACCTTCGCACCTTTTATTTCAGCGAAATAATCGAGCGGTGGATCGACCGTCAGGTCCTGCACGATGGAAAAGTAGCCCCAGTTTTTGTCGGTGGAGGTTTTTTGCACGAGCAGGTAAACCCGCACGGTGTCATTGGCGAAGGCGGCGATGTGATTGAGCATCGGCCTGCGGATGATGTCTTCCTGCGTGCTGATCAGACCGACATCGGAAACTGGCACGGCCAGTCCCTGGTCAAAAAGATCGCGCACCTGCCTCATGTAGGTTTTGACCTCCTCTTCCGTCAGCCCCAGCGCGCCGGATCGGGCATGCGGCGGCAGGGGGGTCACCGCATCTGTCCATTTTTTGTGGATTTTATCGACCCCCACCGAGGAACTGAGCGCGTCAAAATCCTGCCGGGTGAATTTTGTTAGATCGAGCGGCGGTTCCCGCAACAGCCCGGTGTCGGTGGGGATCGCGGGCTTGATGTGCACGGGTACAATTTCTTCGTCCCCTTGCAGTCGGGGAGACAGTTCCGGCAACAGCAGGGCCAGGAGCAGCAGTGCGATTTTCCATACGAATGGGAAGGTGAAACGCATACGAGCAATCAACTCCGCTCACTCTAGATGGCCGCACCGCTGTGTCGAGGATATTCCGGAAAACATCCGACTGCGGTTGTTGGGATCACGGCTGTTCAGGCGGCGTTGGATTTGCCCCTTTTCATGTTAATTATTGTCGACCTTGGTTTTCAAGCTGACTGCTCCCTTCTCCGGCAGGCGAAAATCCGGCCTGCGAATCCTGCCACCTGATTCCGCGATCCATATTCCCGAGCCCAGCGCCACCAGACAGCAAGCTGCCGCAGCGAAGGAAACATACCTTCCTATCGAAAAGCGCCAAATGCTGGCGCCAAGTGCAACTGTGGAAACAAGCGCGCTCAGATACATCAGCTTTGACCATACCTCGGCACGTTCTTCGTGCGACTCAAGGGCCTGCTCGACGTTGGAATCCAGGAAAACCCGAACCGTTCCTTTCTCGTATCGTTCAAACGCGGCTTCGCCGGTTGACATGACTATCGCAGTCATCCAGCCACAGAGTGCGGCAATGGCGAGTCCCGTGAGCAATGTCGCTTTGTTGCGCAGGACGATCCCGACAAGGATCGGAATGATGGCAATCCCGCTACCGAGGAAGGGCAGGTGATTTACAGCGAGGTGAAGGTGCTCTTGTGACATGGGAATTGCAGAGTATCAGTCCCGTTTTTTCGTGAATATGGGGTATAACCCTACATTGTCCGGGCAGTCGGGCATCCTGCCGTCCCGGGTTTTTTATGCGTTATCATGCGAAGTGAATGTCCCCGTTTCATGAATCAAACGGTGTAGCGCCGTAGGTGCGGCATCTTTGTAGAACATGAACATCAAATGACCAAGCCCCGTCAGGGGCGACATATCTGCTGGATTCCGCACCTACGGCGCAGGGAATTTATTGCGGAATGAAACCCCTTTCGGGGCCGAACGTTTGAGCGCATCCGCGGCGGGATGGGAGCTTGATTTCATTTTGACGGCTTGTCGCCGGCAGAAGGCTTTGTTTTTTCGGTTTCTTGTTCTTTGACCATGTGCCCGCTGATGAGGAACTGCTTGGATTTGCCGTGATCCTCACGATTCATCCAAATCCTGTGCATTCCGGAATCTTTCGCGTTGCTCAGCGCAATCTTTACTCCGGCGTACGCTGAAGCTTCATCTTTCCAAATGAGCTTACCTTCTGGGTCGAGAATTCTTAGAGTGAAGCTCGAATGACACATGCAAAACGCGGTCGAGGGCACGATCAACAGACTCCCAAGCTCGGGAGCACCCACGTTCAACGGAATCGTAAACACGCGATCTTCCGGCACCCAAAACCATGCAAGTTCCGAGGGAGCGTCCTTGGTGGTGGCCTGAATCGTATACCGACTGCGGTTATATTCTGTTGTAATTTCGATGTCTCTGGCCTCCAGCTCAAACCAGAAGGGAATGTCGCCTCCCAGCTTCGCCATGTCGTCGATCGCGTAAGCCAATTCCGAGTATGACAACTCCCGTGAAGTCGAAAAAGTGGCCTTGCTAGCCTTGAAATCCAGAACAACATCAAGTGCGTTTGGTACACAACACTTATACACTGATGCCACGTCCTCAAGTGCTTTGTTGTTAGCTGACGCTGAGTATATTCCGGAAACCGTATATTCGTGCTTGGACGCGGCGATCAAACTGTGGGTTACGGCTTTGGGAAGCTTGAGGATCTTACGGTCGGGCCGCGCTGGCTCTTCAGCGGTCTTGGCGAAAGGGGCGTCTTCCGCATGCATTGTAGACAGAACTGCGACGAACAGCACCCCAATGATGGTCATGGTTTTCATTGCAATATTCGAGTAATGGTTTTGCTCAGAGAACAATCATGAAGATTCAGCGGGAAATGGCAAATAGGTTCTTCGTGAATTTGGCAATGAGATAGTGTTGGAATTTTCCGGGAGTTGTTCCGTTTTTTATCTAATTTGAAGGAGTGAAAATCCTTGTTCTCATCGTCAGTGGGTCGGCACAAGGGACATCCGCACTTCACTGCGCCGCACCTATTCCTGGAGGATCTTATTCGACAATTCGTCTCGATTTTCTTCCTCTGGAGGCCAGTGGCGGGCCATGGTGTCGCCCAGGGTCCGGATGGCGGAAGATAGCGCTTCGACTTTGCGATTTTCGCGAAGGAGTTCTGAAAGCTCCCTGGTGATTTCTTGCCAGTATTCCGGCGCGATTTTCCCGGCAATTCCGCTGTCGCCCAGAACCACGAAGCGACGGCGGCGCGTGAAAAGCACGATGAGTGCTCCGTTGTGGTTTTTGGTCCGGTCCATTTCCAACCGATGAAAGAGTTTCCACGCATGGCGCTCCAGGCGGAAATACCAAGCCGAGGTGATCGCGACGCGGATCTCCCCACTGGTCTGCGCCTCGGCGCAGCGGATTTGATCGACCACTGTCTGTTCTTCTTCGGGTGCGAGAAAGTCTTTCATGATAGAATCCTGCCGCTAAAAAAATCACCAACTGCCGCTCGCACCTCCACCACCGGATGAGCCACCACCTCCCGAAAATCCTCCGCCACCGCCTCCGCCACTACTCCAACCACCACCCCAGTTGCGGTGACGCGATCCTCCTCGCGATATGATCACGTCGGGAGTCCCTCGCTTCTGAAACTGAGCGAGCATGATGGCAATGAACAGAAGCATGAACAGCAGCGGCAAGGGGCTTGAATTGTTCTGATGATCGAGACGGGTTCGCCCGGTGCCCTTGTATTCACCCTTGGTCGCAGCGATGATGGCCTCCACTCCGCTGGTGACGGCGGCCTCGCGACGGCCTTCCCTCATCTGCGGAATGATGACTTCTTCGATGATCTGTTTGCATCGCGCGTCCGGCAATACTCCCTCCAGACCGTATCCGGTGTGAATGCGCAGTTTCCTGTCTGCGGCAAATACGAAAAGTATGGCTCCGTTGTCTTTGCCAGCAGAACCGGGCTTCCACGCTTCGAAGACCCGCTGGGAATAGTCGACCATTTCCGCATCCTCGGGGACTGCCTTGAAGATCGCGACGATGAGTTGCGACGACGTCTCGCGCTCGTAGTCCTGGAGTCGCGAATCGAGCGACTGATAGACCGATGGACTCAACCAGCCCGCGTCATCGAAAACATAATGCGGCTTCGGACTGGGTGGCACGGCACCGCTCACTGCGGAGACTGACAGCAACAGGCACGCGCCGGCCAGCAGCCATGCCAGACAACGGGCGGGCAATGAACGCGCATGGGTCATTTGCCCGAGCCGCTTTTCCCGCCGAAGTCAAAGTTCACATCGGGCGCCTTCTCCGCTCCGGACTCGGCTTGAAAGTACGGCTTGGGATGAAAGCCGAGCATGCCTGCGAAAAACACCGCCGGCACCTTGCGCACACTTGTGTTGTATTCCTTCACGACATCATTGAAGCGTCCGCGCTCCACTGCAATGCGGTTCTCAGTTCCTTCGAGCTGCGCCTGAAGATCGCGGAATCCGGCGCTCGCCTTGAGATCGGGATAACGCTCGGCCACCACCAGCAAGCGCTGCAAGGCACCGCCGAAAGCTCCCTGGGTCTTCTGAAACTCCTCAAGCTTCTCCGCGGTTTCCGGCGCCTTGTTTGCATCGATGGTCATGCGCCCGACCGACGCGCGGGCGTTGGTGACACTCTCCAAGGTGGATTTCTCGAAATCGGCGGAACCCTGCACGGTCTTGACGAGATTCGGCACAAGGTCGGCGCGACGTTGATATTGATTGGAAACCTGAGCCCACGCGGCATCCACTCCCTGTTGTTTACCGACGAGTCCGTTGTAGGACGAGATGCCGCCCAATACAAGCACCAGGACCGCCACGACAATGATAACGAGGACTTTTTTCATACGCCGGAATTGATAACAGTACCCCGAGGCTTTGTCGAATTGAATTCAGCTTATTTCTTCGAGTGCGCTCCTCGGAACGATCCAGCCAAGGGGGATCTCACCGGCAGGGATTTTTCAATGAAAGTCATGGATCGAATTTGGGATGTGATCGCACCCAATGCGCAAGGTCAGCAAACACCTTCTTGTCACCGCAGACGCAGTCATCCCACACCATTCCGTTGAATCGCTCTTGATGTGCTTTCATGTATTCCATTCGGGCCTTCCGATTGCGCTCGGGATTGGGAACGTCGAATGACTTCAGGGCATCGCGCAATGCCCTCGCTGCGTCAACTCTCCCAATTCTTTCATACGCATCAGCAAAAACCGAGTATGGAGGATTATTGGGCCAGTCATTCTCGAAGAAATAGCCCATACCCCCATTGTCGATTACACCCTGCGCAGAATAGATGATGGCAACCGTCTTGTAAGGATCCTCCAAATCTTCCATTCGCTCGCCGGCTTCACCCAATTTCTTGAAGGCAATCTCACTGGCCTTATCGAGCAAAGCATCGTCTGTCATTGGAGCAAGGTTCTGGTTGGGAGTTTCTCAGTCACACCCACAAAGAATGAGCGCTAGAAACGCAAGTGTGATTGAGGCGGACCCGTTCAAAATTGTCGTGCAGTTATTTCGTTCAGTAGCGGATGATATCGATCCTGCTGAAAAGGAGAAGGTCTTTTTTTGCTGGCTCAACTATGTATGCAAAGCGCATGTCCCCATTTCTTGACTCAAGCGTTGAAGCGCCGTAGGTACGGCATCTTTGTAGAACATGAATCAAGCGTTGAAGCGCCGTAGGTGCGGCATCTTTGTAGAACATGAATCAAGCGTTGAAGCGCCGCGGGTGCGGCATCTTTGTAGAACATGAACATCAAATGACCAAGCCCCGTCAGGGGCGACATATCTGCTAGATTCCGCACGTACGGCGCAGGGAATTGATTGAGGAATGAAACCCCTTTCGGGGCCGAAACCCAGAACGACTAAGCGCGTGCACCCCTACCAGCGGCAGCGAGCGTCGATCACGGGGTTAGTTTTGTAGCCAGGGATAATCATCGAAACTGAACGGCTGGTAGGGGTTGTCACGACGCGGCTTGTTCGCCGATCAGTTAGTAGCGGTAGCGCGCCTATTTCGCCTAGTTAGGAGCAATGCTCCGCCGCAGGCGAGGAGAGTGACTGAACCAGGCTCGGGGATCAGTGTATGCGGTATCGATCCGGGTATGGCCTCCCGAAACGTTGCTTCAACGTAGCCCCGAGGATTAGAACCAGTTCTTGAGGCACTGTCTGGATAAATCCAGCCTTCGCTATACTCCGAGTAATAAAAATCCCTTCTGTCTGGATACACTGGATCATTGAATGCGTAAATGGCGTAGGTAATTTCGTAATATGTTCCGGTTCCATTGATACCAAATCCTGATTGGTTGGCAATGGTCGGAAATGGCCAAGGGAAGTATGATTACCAGAAATAAACGAAAGAGAACTCGTCTCCGTCGTATACTTTGCGTAACTCAAAGTCTCCGGCGAATCCATAAGAGTTAATTAGTAAGGTAATGCTGTCACGTGCTGCATTCGCTCCAGCTTGGTTACCTAAAAACATCGAGGTTCCGAATGAGCCATCAAAACTGACGTCGTAGAGAGTCCCTCCTATTGAAAGCGATCCAATTGCTACGATGGCCTGTTGCTCATTTGTCATGACTGTCGCGCCGTGGATTAAAGGCGCGGCAAAAGCAAGGGTGGCAGATATAGCTAGCGATTTTAGTATTTTCATCATTTGGATTTATGGCAACGTCAAAGAGCACGCAACCCTATCAGCTGAGACGCACGTCGATCACGGTTTTGAGGTTGAAACTACAGGAGATCATGTAAACAGGCGACTGATAGGGGTTGCTGTGTCTCGACTTGTTCTCCTTCTTCGTTCTTTAGAGCTCCATTGCATAACGAAGTGCTGTCTTCACTTCCTCAAGAACCGAGCCGTAGAATATACCAATCGGTCCCTCAAGCTCATGGTCTTGAATCGCCTGAAGACCTTGGACATTCGCATAACTCCGCGCGCGCAGAAAGTGCATCGAAGGAAGCGCAACCTCGTAATCCGAATCTCGGTAGGCCGTCGTAATTGGGACACAAAGCGATAATGCTCTGGGAGCGCTCAGATCGTGGCGCGAAACCACCATCATCATTCTCGCCTTGCCGCTCATGCCAAGATCTACCCTGTAAACTTCACCCGGCTTAGTCATCGAAAACGGAATCTAAGGCTGCCTGTCGCATAGATGAATCCACGAGTAAATCATCGTTGGCCGCGAGTGTCTCTACCCTGAACGGCAGCCCACGACGCAACCGCACCTGGGTGAGAAACATTCGTATCGCTTCGGTCGTGCTTAAGCCGAGTTCTTGGAAGACGGCCTCCGCTTCTATCTTCAAGGTTGGATCTACCCTTGCTCTGACTACAGTATCGCTCATGCGCTTGTTGTAGCACGTAAAGGCTACAAAGCAAGGAATTTTTCTGTAGGTATAGGCCACGGCGATCAAGCTAGGGAGAGAAGTTTATCGCGGTAGTTCTTATCCAGTAATGCTTTCAGGCGTTTTTTAGGGGTGCTTTTTTGGTAAGTTTGATCGTTTTTGAGGAGGTTCATTACGATTCTGCGCACGGTGCCTAGGTTCTTC
>CAMAQB010000010.1 GCA_945860285.1 Akkermansia muciniphila
GGTCTTCAATGCCTTTCGGCTTTGGGGGGTCTTGGGATGGCGGGGAGCGTAGGCCTATATTTTATAAGGGGCAAGAGGTATCTCAGGTCGTGAGCTGATTTTTTGGGGTTCATCATCGCAGGGACGTTGTCTGCTATTTCGGATTGGCAGTGAATTTTCGCTGGTTTCATGGGGATTTTTAGTCAGGTCATGAGAGGCGGGTTTTGTGGTGTTTTCCGCTCATGACCTGGCTGCCGTTACATGATGTAGCAGAGAACTTTCTCCGAGCAGGTCATTTGTCCGGCGGTGAGGGTTTTGCGGGCACTGCGGGCATCGAGCTGGTAGGCCACGAGTTTATCTTCCTCGTGATTGATGATGTCATTGAGGGCACTCCAGAGGTATTCAAAATGCAGATCATTCAGGCGGCATTCGAAGACCGAGTATTGGACGCGGAATCCATGATCTTCCAAAGTTTTAGCAACCTTGGAAAGACGTTTGGGGTTGCTAATGTCGTAGGCAATGAGGATGAGCATTTGTTTGTTTCCGGGGGCTTTCCATTCACGGGGCATTGCCGGGAAGGCATCTTCCCACCAGGTGTCTGTGCTGTCGCTCATGGAGTTTGTGTGGTGTCTGGGTTGTCAATTCATGCGGAACGGTTGATAGGCATCAGGGCGTTCGAGTGCGGCTTTGAACTGGGCGGCATCCTGCTGGATTTGTGCGCGCAGGGTGGTGCGGTGACCGCGGTGTTCGGAGAGAAATTCCCGTTCCATGCGTTTTTCGTATTGGAGGATCAATCGTTTGCGTCCGAGCGGGGTGAGGTAAATGCCGCCCTCCTGCGGGTGAAAGTGTTTTTCGCAGAGAATGCCACGGGAGAGCAGGTCGATGGTGAGCGGCTCGACGATGACAGGCCGATAGGGCTCCATGAGGTCGAGGGCGAGAGACCAGCGGCCGTTCTCGGTGACATGATAAACGCCGAGGCCGGGGTCCAGACCGCAACTGTGGAGGGCACTGGTCATTTCGTGATAGAGGATCGAGGAGGTGAAGGAGAGAATGGCATTGACTGGATTGTGGGGAGGACGGCGCGAGCGTTTTTCGAAAGGAAAGCTATGGGGAAGGAATTGCGCCCAGTTTTGGAACCAGAGAGCGGCGGCCTGGCCCTCGGTGCCGAGAAGATGGGAGAGGCCCGTGGAGTTTTCGGCTTGTTTGATGGCGTTGCCCAGTGTGATGATGGTGTTGCCGAGTTGTGCCTCGCGGGTGTGGGCGAGTCGCTGGAGGGCGCGGCGTTGGTTGTAGATCTTGGCGGCGACAAGGCGCCGGGCCATGGTGAGGGTGAATGCGGTGTCTTGCGACAGATTGTATTGGCGCAGCCTCCATTGGGCATGGGCGGGGGTGGCGGGCTGGATGCTGCCGAGCAGGCTTTCGCCGTAGTTGGCAATGATGACCAGCGGGATGGTTTCGCGCATCAGTGCAGCGATGGCGGGGCCGGATATCGTGATGTTCTCCGAGACGCTGAGGCGGTCGAGGTCGAGCAGGGGGATGCTGCGTTTGATTTCGACCTCGCGGTCTTGTTCGTCGAGGAGCACGCCGGAAAGTTCCAGGCGTTTTGATTCGAGGCGGATGGTACCGCGGAGAAGGTCGATCCAGGCAGAGGGCATGGAGACAGGAATAGGCAAAGGTGCAGAGGGCGCAAGAACGCGGATGTCCGCGGATGTAGTGGCGCCGGGGGTGACTCACTCGATGAGGCGGAACGGGGCCTGCTGGAGGGTGCGTCTGGTGGGGCTCCATGGTGCTTTGGCGAGAATGTCGCGGAGGTGATGGAGTTCGCGGCGGAAGTCGCTTTCGTCGAAGTTGGGATGATCGATGTGGCCGAGTGTCGCCCGTTTCTGGTCGTACCATGACTGGAAAGCCGTGGCGGCGGAGATTTGATCCCGGGGGATTTGGTCCTTTAGATTGCATTCGAGAATGAAGTGAAGGATGGCGAGAGCGCGGGCGCGGACCGGGTAGGGGGTGTCGTCGACATGGAGAGTGCCACTGCGGTGGTCGATGCGGATGGGGATTTCGCGTGCGGATTCCTGCTGGAGTCGGCGGGCTAGGGAGTCGCGCAAGTCCAGGTAAGAGCCGGGGAGTTCATCAAGTTCACGGAATTTATTGCGCAGTGAGACGAAGGGCAAGTCGGCGAGGTGGAGACGCGCGGAAGAGGCTTCGTAGGCGCGGCCCTCGCGGGAGAGCAGCGGACTGCCTGGCTGCGAGGGGAAGAAAAAGCCGGGCAGGGCATCGAAGGGAGGATCGACAAGGATATGTGTGAGCCGATCATTTTCCCTGCCGATCAGCGAGACCGCTGAGTGGAGCAGTGCACCCATGGTCTTTCTGCCGCCGGCGATCGAGGCTATGAGATGGTTGTTGCGGTCGCGCACGATGTCCCAGACTGCGGCGAAGATGCATTCTGCAGCGGCGTGATTGTCGTTGGGGGTGACGATGTCCTCCAGCGGAGCGGTGCGGCCCTCTCTGGCATTCGGGTAGTGGATGATACGCGGAGCCTCGGCGATCAGTTGGCGGTCATTCGTCCCGAGGATTCGGCGCAGGGATTCCCATACAGTGATGTTGCCCCATTCCAGCAATGGGGTGAATAATTGTTCCTGGAGTTTTGCCGCGCCGGTCAGGGTGGTAATGAAAGCCACGCGTTCCGGAAGGACGGCGGGTTTTTCGCGAGCGAGTGCGAAGATTGTCTCAGTGACAATCGCGGGAGATAGGCCGGTGACGGCGAGCAGGGTGGTCATGGTGGAATGGGTTGAGTGCTAAGCGAAGCGGGGCTGGCTTCATTCGTGGGGTAGAGTTCACCGGCGAGGAGAATTTTGACATTCAGTTGCCTGCCGTACTGACGGATTGTGTTCGCTTGATCGGCATTTTTAGTTTGGAAAAGAAACAGACAGGCAGTGGCGAATTTTCCGCCGAGGCGATCAGCGCGATCACGGAGCGACGCGAGATGTTCAAGCGGATTGACGTGTGCAAGAGATGACTTGCAGGAAAAGATGGCTAGGCTGAACTTATCAGTATCCACAGCTACGATGTCGGTTTCGCCATAGTCCTCCCGCTGGTGTATGGCTGGCTCAACACTCCAGTGGAGATCGGCGTATTTTGGATCCGTCAGCAAATGATTGTATAATACCAGTTCGAGCCAGGTGCCTTCGATCAGGTTGGCAATGGACTCTACTTCACTGCGCTTGGTGGCATTGAGGAAAAAGGAACCAGATAGATCGGAGCGAATCAAATTGGCGGCGCAAGCGGCATCAAGGAGTTGCTCCACCGGCTCTGACTGCGCACGGGGAAGGGGCTTCAAGAGCATAGTTTTTAGCTGCCCTTTGTCCGGGATTTTGCCGTCTTCGCCGCGCACCTGCTTGCGCAGTTCGGCAAGCCAGGCACCGAGTTGTTGATGGTATTGCGTGTGCAGAATTCCCGCGCTGCGTCCGAATTTTTGGAGTTTTTCCGTCACTGGCTTGCTCTTCCATGCGCTTTCGTCCTTACCGTGAGCGGCCATGAGGATCTTGAGCGACAAGCGATTTACCAGGCTTGCCATGTCTGACATATCTGGCAGGGTAGCAGTACCCGCCGACAGCCACGATTTTGTGCGGGTGTGACAATAAAAAGCCGGAACCTTGTGCTCCGTAGCTGCCGACCAGGCACCGATGCTCATGAGTTTTGTGCCGCCGGTGAGATTAATAACACAGGGAGAATCTGCAGGTAGGTTTTTGATAATAGCGTTGTGCGTTTCCTGCCAAGAAGGGAAATCGCTGGGGAGAATCTCTTCGATGAATTCTGCCGAGATGCCTGCCAGTTTGAGGGCGTTTTTTTCATTGGGGATCGAATTTTTACTGACCTGTGAAGCAATAAAAACTAGCCGCTTCGGTAGCAGTGCCATCGCGGGGAGGACATTCTGCATGGTTTGCTCACTAACGAGATGGATGAGTGTCATGGTTTTGTGATTCCGGGTTGGATACTTGATGAAATGAAACGCTTCAAAGAGTTTTTCGCTGCAGGAGGGAGAAAGCTCATATCGACCGCATTAGCAATAAGCTGCAGCAGATCCATGCGAGTTAGATCAGGGCAGAGTTGGGCGGCAAGCAGGAAGTTTTCGCTGAGTGAGGCAGCCGAAATGCCGATGTTGTCAGTGTTGATACTGACACAAACGCGGCGGTCGAGGTATATTTTCAATGGGTAGGTAAAGTCTTTGCTCCGCAAATGATAGCCTTTGATTTGGGCGTTAGCGTAGGGGCACATTTCCACGCCGATGCCGCGGGCGGCTACGCTTTGCAACAGTTCAGGGGAGTCGATGAGGTGGAGGGCGTGGCCGAGACGGCGTGCATTCAGGTCAAAAACCGCACGCCAGATCGCTTCGGCATCGTCGATTTCTCCTGCATGGGCTGTGAGCGCCAGTCCGCAGCGATGGACGGCGGAAAATTCCTCGCGGAAATAATGGGCACGGGTGGTGGCATCTTCAAAGCCTGCAAGATCGACACCAACCACCCGGCATTCCTCTTGATTTGTCCAATGTTCCGCAGCGGTGACGGCGAGTGCCAGATGCCGGGAAATCGCCGCGCGATAGTCACCCTTATCTTTGCGAGTGGCGATGACGATCAGATTGATGTGGCAGCGGCTGGTGGGAAAATTGGCGCTGCCAGCGGTGTGCGCGTTCATGCATTCATCAAAGTGATGTTTGATGTCGCTGAGCACCTGCCAAGACGAGCGACCGGTGGAGGTGTAGTTGGCCGGCGAACAGCGGATTTCGGCATAGCAAACGTTTTGTTCTAACAGGTTTTGGTAGAGTAGTTCGCATTGCTTTTTGAGGCAGCCGGGGTCAAATAACAGAGCTGAGCCGTTGGCATCTCCGAGTTTCATATATTCGTTGAGAGAGATGGCTTTATCGGGCAATGGCCATGAGTCGGGAAATGCATGCTCCTCTAGAAGAACCAGTGTTCCATCTGCCGCTGCGCGGACTTGCGCGAGTAGGCTGCCGTGGGTGGCGAAGCCGCCAAGATGGCTGTGTAGTTCTACTTTCGGCAAGCTGCTGATCCATGCTGCTTCGGTGGAGGCGTTCAGCGGTTGCATCAACCAATCGATGTCTGCTGTTGTCCATGTGGCGAGGTCTTGGAAAGGAAAATTGCCTAAAATTTCCCAACTGTCGGCGATGCGATGTGAGCGTTCGACGATGGATCTTACGTGATTACGGAGAGTATGGTTCGGACATTCGACCCAGCGGGTATGGTTTTCTAGCTTCGCTGTTGTGAGAGGGTAAGAAGTTGACGCTACAACGCGCAGTTGTGGCCAGCCCGATTCTGGACCGAGGCGCACCCAGTGAATCTCATTTTGCTTGAGGGCAGCGGCGATTTCTTCGTCCGTGCTTGGGTTTTTTGGGCACAATACATGAAAGACCTCGGCGGCTCCGAATATTGCAGCGGCCTTTTGCATGGCTGCGGACATCGTCTTGTAACCTCCCGCTATGCTGACATATATTTGTCCATCAGCATGTTCGAGCATCCAACGGAAGAGAATTTCCTCGAAGCGAAAATGATCTTCTTCATTGGAAAAATCCCCAAACCCCGCCACATGGGTAATCGTTAGCATCACTTCCGGAGCGTTTTGGGAAAACCATTTTCTCACAAATTCGACACTTGCCGCGATCTTTGGTCCGTCGGTGGTAATCACATGCACTGCGGAAAAATCCACATCAGGCAGGTGAAATGCTTCCGGCACTATGGCGGGAGTGGTTCCCAGGGAAATGAGCAGCGAAGGCATGTCGGCAAGTAGAGCGGAGCCGCCGGATTTTGGCAATCACGCATACATCCGCGGATGTTCTTGATGGCACGTCTGGCAGTCCCCTCAAATCTTCCAATCCACCGGGCACTGCTGGATTTTTTGATTGCGGTCTTCGTAGCGGAGGTAGCCGTGGGTGGCTCCGAATTCGTGGACCATTTTGGTGACTTTCACATCATAGCAACAGTATTCGGCGATTTTCAACATCAGGGCGGGATCACCGCCGCGTTTGTATTCCTGCCACCATTTCAAGGCGTCCATCCCGTCGGCCGTTTTTCCCGTGCCGAGCGAGGCCGACGCGATGGAGTCGAGCTTCAGCCGGTGACCGAGTTTTTTTTCGACTTCCACCAGCATGTCGAGATTCACGGTTTGCTCCAGCAGGTCGAACACCGCATACGATTGCAAAACGGCATAGTCGAAGCTGAGGTGGTTGAATCCCACGACCAGGTCGGCGCGGGTGAGTTCGGTGATCAGCTCCTGCAATTCGTTTTCCTGATAAATGCAGTACTGCCCGTCAACGCTGGAGTAGGTGACGGCTACGGAGACTCCCATCTTGTGTTTTTGCGTGGCACCGCCGACATCGCTGAAGCTGCGCTGGGTTTCGAGGTCGAAGTATACAATGTTGGCCATGCGGAAGTATCCTAGGGAACGGCTGCTTTTGATCAAGTGTGGATATCGCAAAATATCCCGTGGATTTTCGGCAAATTGGTGTTATTTGTGATGTGTTTCGCCCGTATGGGATTTATCTTATGACATTGAAAAAGTCGAATCATTTACCGGATCGCGCAGCATGGGTGCTGGCCTTGCTGTCATTGCTGGTGGCGCCCTGTCATGCCCAGAGCACCGACGACGTGGATTTTTTCCGCACCAAGGTGAAGCCGATCTTGCAGGAGAACTGCTTTGAATGTCACGGCGGCAGCGATGGCAAGGGTGGCTTCAAGGCCAAAAGCGGTCTTCAATTGATCAGCCGCAAGGGCTTGCTCAAGGGCGGTCAGCACGGGCCCGCTTTCAATGAAAAGGAGCCGCTCAAAAGCCTGGTGCTCGAGGTCATTTCCTACAGCAACGACGACCTGCAGATGCCGCCGAAAAATAAATTGGATGCCGGGCAGATCGGTTTGATTACCGAGTGGGTGAAGCGCGGCGCGCCCTGGACCCCCGAGGACGCGGACCTGCTTCGTGAGATTGTCGATGCTCATTCCGAAAACACCACGGTGAATGAAAAAACCAAGGACCACTGGTCTTATCGGAAAATGTTGCGACCCGATGTGCCCGCTTCGGGAACCAGCGCCGCATTCACACATCCGATTGATCGCTTGCTCGAAGTCAAACGCGCCGCGAACGGACTGAAAGCCAACCCGCCCGCATCCAGAGCCGAGTTGCTGCGTCGAGCCACCTTTGACCTCACCGGGCTGGCTCCTACCGTGCAACAGATCGCCGACTTTGAGGCGGACAAGAGCGCCGATGCCTGGCAGAAGCAAATCGACCGACTGCTGGCGTTGCCGCAATATGGTGAAAAGTGGGGGCGCCACTGGCTCGATCTGGTCCGCTATGCCGAGACCAATGGTTTCGAGCGCGACAGCGACAAACCCTTCGTGTGGCGCTATCGGGATTACGTCATTGAGTCCTTCAACCAAGACAAACCGTATGATCAATTTCTCACGGAGCAACTGGCCGGGGATGAGATTGCGAATCCCACGGCGGATTCGATGATTGCCACCGGCTATCACCGCCTGATGCAGTGGGACGACGAGCCGGCTGACAGACTTCAGCACATGTATGATGTCATCGACGACAACGTCCGCGTCACCACCGAAACCATGCTCGGCATGACGGTTGGCTGCGCGCGTTGTCATGACCACAAAGGCGATCCGATTCCTCAAAAGGACTATTATCAACTCGCCTCCTTTTTCCGCAACATCAAGCAGATGGGGCGGGGGGATGAAAACCTCCAACAGATCGCGATGGGTTCGAGCGGTGGACCCGCGCAAACTGCCGCGCTGCAAGCGGAGAAGAAATCGCTGGTGGATAAAATCGCCCTCGCGGAAAAGCAGTATGTGGAACTTCCTTCGGTCAAGGAGGCTGCGGCCAGAGGTTTTGCCGGAGACCTGATCACCGATGCGAGGAAAAAGCCGTGGTCGTGGCATTATACGATCGAGAAACCTGCCGACGACTGGAAGGCGGTGAGTTTCCGCGCCGAGAACCAGGCTTGGAAGCAGGGGCTTGCGGGCTTCGGAACCCAGGTGCCGGATGCGCAATCTCGGACAACCTGGAACACCAAGGAGATCTGGCTGCAAACGACGTTTTTGTTGGAAAAAATTCCCAAGAATCTGGTGATGAGTCTCTATCACGACGAGGAAGTGGCCATTTACTGCAACGGACAGTTGGTTTTCGAGCGCAAGGCATTCAACACACAGTATGAGAACATCGACGCCCCGGTTGCCTTCATCGCCGCGTTGCAAACCGGGCGCAATGTCATCGCGGTTCATGTGAACCAGAGCTCTGGCGGCCAGTTTTTCGACATGGGACTGTCGAGCGTGGGGCGGTCGCTGCGCGAGGAGATGCTCGATCCGGCGAATAAACTTGTTCTGGAGCATACCCGCGCTGGTTATCAGCAAGCTTTGCAGCGCATCCAGGAGATTGAAAAGGCATTGGACACCCGTCAGGAGAAAGTCATGGTGGTCGCGGAAAACGGCAGCAAGGTGCCGCCGACATTCGTTCACATGCGCGGCAGCGCCCATGCGGAAGGCGAGGAAGTGCAGCCAAAATTTCCGGAAATTTTCGGGGGCTTCACGCCGGTGATCACCCCGCCTGCGAACGGCAAAAGCAGCGGCCGCAGGCTGGCGCTGGCGCAATGGATCACCCATCCCAACAACCCGCGCACGGCGAGGGTGATGGTTAACCGTCTGTGGCAACATCATTTCGGCAGGGGGCTTTGCGCCACACCGAATGACTTCGGTTATCTCGGACTGGGCACCAATGAACCGGAATTGATCGACTGGCTGGCCACCGAGTTCGTGGCGCAGAAATGGAGCGTCAAGGCGATGCACCGGATCATCATGAACACGGCCGCCTATCAGATGTCGAACCGCCGCCAGGATGCGGCCTTGGCCAAGGACGGCAGCAACGAGTTGTGGTGGCGTTTCCTGCCGCGACGGATGTCGGCCGAGGAGTTGCGCGACAACATGTTGCTGGCAACAGGCGAACTCAGCATGGAGCGCGGTGGACCGAGTTTCTTCGTGCCGATCCCCGAGGAGGTTCTCGCCACATCGTCGACCAAGGGCAATGGCTGGCGCAACAATCCGCCGGAACAAACCAATCGTCGTTCGGTGTATGCGGTGAGCCGTCGTTCGCTGCAGGTGCCCTTGTTCAGCGAGCATGATCAGGCGGACACCGACAGTCCCTGCCCGGTGCGTTTCACCACCATCGTTCCGACCCAGGCGCTGGGAATGATCAACAGCGACTTCGTTCATCAAAAGGCGAAGGCCTTTGCGAGCAGGTTGAAACGCGAGGCCGGTCCCGATGCCACCGCGCAGGTGCGGCTGGCCTACCAACTTACGGTGCAGCGCCTGGCGACTGATGCCGAAGTCAAACGCGCGGTGGATTTCATGCAACTGATGCAGGGCGAGCAGAAATTGTCCGTTGATGACTCCCTGCAGCGCTTCTGTCTTGCCGTCTTCAGCTTCAACGAGTTCATCTTCATCGATTAATCCATCACTCCCAACATCATGATCATTCAGCCCTATTCCAACTTTTGCGGTCGCGTCCGTCGTCGCGAGTTCATCCACCAGCTCGGCGGGGGATTCACCTCGCTGGCGCTCACCGGTCTGTTGAGCAAGGAAGGTTTTTTCGCCAATGCCGCCGCAGCCCAGGTCGGTGCCAATCCACTTGCGCCCCGCGAACCGCAGCTTCCGGCCAAGGCGAAGTCGTGCATCTTCCTTTTCATGTACGGCGGCCCGAGCCAGGTCGACACCTTTGATTACAAACCGAAGCTTTATCCGCTGGACGGCAAAACGATTCCCATCAAAACCTTCGGTCGCGGCGGCAAGAAAAAAGAGGGCCGGGTCGTCGGGCCCAAATGGAAATTCCAGCAACACGGCCAGTGCGGCAAGTATGTCTCCGAGTTGTTCCCGAACGTCGCGACCTGCGTGGACGACATCGCGTTCGTGCATTCGATGATCGCCGACTCGCCCATCCACGGTTCCGCGATGCTGATGATGAACAGTGGCTCCTTGATCAGCGGCAAACCATCGCTCGGCTCGTGGCTGAACTACGGTCTCGGCAGTGTCAACGACAACCTGCCGGGTTATGTGGTGATGCTCGATAAAACCGGTGGACCGATCTCCGGGGCCAAGAACTGGTCATCAGGTTACATGCCGGCTTCGTATCAGGGGGTTGTGTTCCGCGCCAAGGGCGATCCGATTTTGAATCTCGCCGACAAAAACGGCATGAACCGCGTGCAGCAGCGATCGCTGTTGGACTACCTCGGTGACGTCAATCACGCCCATTTGCAGGGTCGGGAGGATCACAGCGACCTCTCGGCCCGCATCGCTAGTTATGAACTTGCCTATCGCATGCAAGCCAATGCACCGGAGGCGATCGATATCGACTCGGAACCGGAACACATCAAAGCAATGTATGGCATGGATCAACCGCGCACCGAGGACTTCGGCAGGAAATGTCTGCTGGCGCGCCGGCTCGTCGAACGCGGCGTTCGTTTCATCCAGGTGTATTCCGGCGGCGCGCACAACGACGACAACTGGGACGCGCATGGTGACCTGGTGAAAAACCACACATTTCATGCGGGCAACACCGACAAGGCGATCGCGGGATTGTTGAAGGATCTCAAACAGCGCGGATTGCTCGATGAAACCCTGGTGGTATGGGGCGGCGAGTTCGGTCGCCAGCCAACGGCGGAATACGCGGCGGGCACGGGGCGCGACCACAATTCCTATGGCTTCACCATGTGGATGGCGGGCGGAGGCATCAAGGGCGGCGTGAGCTATGGAGAAACGGACGAACTGGGCGGGCAGGCCGTGGTCAACCGCACCGAGGTCAAAAACCTCCATGCCACCATCCTTCACCAGATGGGACTCGAACCCGACAATTTGAAATTCTTTTACAATGGCCTAGACCAAAAGCTCGTTGGCGTGGAAGGTGCGGAACCGATCCGCGACATTATCCTCTGATGTGCATACTGTTTCAGCTAACTTAATTTTTTCCACAATCATTCCGCTTGAAATGATCGTTGGAATGAAGCGGTTTTTTTCATTTTTCCGATCACTTGTTTGACAAGGAAATCGCTGGGCGGTGAAGTCGGCCAGTTATGACGGAGTTACGCGCAAAAGGAGATGTTACCAAGGGTCGTTTGTTGGAAGCCACGGAAAACTTGATAGCGGAAAAAGGTTTTGATGCCGTGTCCGTGCGCGACATCACCGGCTTGGCGAAAGCCAATGTGGCGGCGGTGAATTATCATTTCGGCAGTCGCGAGGGATTGCTTGCGGCCGTGCTCGAACACAGGATGAAACCGCTCGCGGAGGAGCGGATCACGAATCTCGCATCGCTGGGTGAGGATCACGGTGTGCGTGAACTTTTCCAGGCCTGGGTGAGTCCTCTTGTTTCATTGTTGGTTGTTTCGGGGTTACCCGAACTTGCCTATTGCCGGGTGATGGGCCGCTGCATGGAAATGCTGGCCTCTCCGGCGTTTCCCGATGCGGCAAAAGCCAGCCGGGCCGTCGATGAGAAATTGCTGGAGTCGCTGGAAAAATGCATTCCCCTGATGAGCCGGCAGGAGATTGAATGGCGCTTGCATTTTGTCACCGGTGCGCTGATTCATGCTCTGGTTCATGGCGCGTCAATCCAGGACCATTACCGCCTGACTGTGGCGGTCGAACAATGGGTTGATGCCGCAACAATGTCATTCCAAGGGACCGATATCCTCTACGAGCGAAACGAGGCAGTGAAGAAGGGCAACGCCAACCGGCGCAAGGTTCGCGCCACGCCCCAGATGCGTCAAGTCGCGGAGGTCGTTTCGTCGGTCATGGAAGCTGACGAGGTGAATGGGGAAACGGCTGATGTTGCGGAAAATGCGCCATCCGTTGTTGGAGAGTATCAGAATGCGGGCCCGGTGGAAGGGAAAAATCAGAAGCACAAAAAGTCCAAAGGCGACGACGGCCACGGGGAGTTGTTTTTGTTTTAGCCACCCGCCTTGATCCGAACTTTCTCCGCGAGTTTATCGTCCGAACATCTGTGTCCAGTGGTTGCCATGTTGGCCGAGACCGATCCGTTGCTGTTCGGCGCTGAACATGTTCTTGTGGTGTCCCGGTGAAAAGAACCAGCCGGTGTTGGCGCCGTGAGGATCTTGAGAACCCATGTAGATGTTTTCACCCGAGGCGCTGGTGTCGAATTTTGCGGCGCGGTCCCAAGGTGTTTTTTTTCCTGGCACCGGGCTTTCGTGGGCGAAGAACCCTTTGGTGGCCATGTCTTTTGAGTGATCGCGCGCGGCTGCGCAGAGTTTCGGATCAATCGCACAGGCATTTAGTCCGACCAGCAATCGCCACAGGTTGCACTCCTCGATGCCCTTGACCTCCGCTGCGGGGATGCTGTTTTTTTCGGCGATTTTTTCATTGCTCGCGAGGATTTTTTTGCCGTTGCGATCAATGTCCGCATGGTCATCCGCGATTTTTTTTTCGGCTGTCGCCAAGGTGGTCAAAGAATCGGCTTCGATGAACGAGAGGTCGTCCTTCAACAAAGCGTTGCGGAAAGTGCCGAGCGCGACCGCTCCGCTGCGCAGTTTTGCCACCTTTGCTCCGCCTTCTTTGATCATGTTCGCGACATCGGGCATCAGCAGGCGTTTCAGTTCCTCCACCGCAGGCATGCTTTTGCTGTGCAGCTGGGATTTCATGCCGTCATCATCCAGTTTGTAAACCTCTTGAAACTGGGCGTGCAACTCGCGAACTCGTGCCTGCTTTTTGTTTTTCCCAACTCCGGTAGAGCTGTGTTTCGCCGCAGCCTCAAGGCCGGCGATGTAGAGGTCGCGGACTTTAGGCCAGCTTTTTTCAATCTCGACGATCAGCTTTTTTTTGTCAGCGGAAGGAATGCTGGGCAGGCTTTTGATCAGGGGCTCTACGGAACTTTCCTTTTCCATGCAGCTTTGCAAAGCAGCCAGTACCTCGTCGCATGCGCTGACAGCCGCCGACGAGTGATGCAATGGGAGAAGTAGCAAAAGGGATGCGAGCAAGTTTTTCATTTTGTGCGTGCATTACAGACCTACCATTCGCCGGGCGTTGCCGGCGCAGACAGCGCGAACCAGCTCGGCCAGGGTGTCGAAGTCGTCGGGCAATTCGCCGCGCTCGGTCTCGCCGCCGATGATATTGCAGAGAATCCTGCGGAAATATTCATGCCGGGAAAACGAGAGGAAGCTGCGCGAGTCGGTCAGCATGCCGATGAAGCGCGACAGCAGGCCGCTGGCGCAGAGGGCATTGAGCTGCATTTCGATGCCTTCCTTCTGATCGAGAAACCACCAGGCGGCGCCGAATTGGATTTTTCCCGCGCGACTGCCGTCCTGAAACGCTCCGGTCAGGCTGGCGAAGAGATAGTTGTCGCGGGGGTTGATGTTGTAGAGGATGATGTTGGGCAATTGCTCCCTCGATGCGAGGGCATCGAGATAATGGATCAGCCCGTGGCCCTGGGCGGTATCGCCCATCGTGTCAAACCCCCTGTCGGGCCCCAACAGCTGAGACATGCGCGAGTTGACCATGCGCAGCGGACCGAGATGGAGTTGCTTGGTCCAGCCTTTCCCGGCATCGAGTTCTCCAAAAAAGACCATCATGAAAAACGTGAAGCGCTCCTTTTCCTCGGCGCTGATCATTTGCCGATGCAGCGCATTGTTGAAGATCCCCTGCGCGGTGGCGGGGGAGCAGTCCAGCGCCGGACAGCGGTCAAGGCTGTGGTCGGACATGCGGCCGCCCGCCTCATGAAAGTGATCGTGCCGCTGCCGCAGTGCCGAGCACAAGTCATCGAGAGTCAGAATCGATCGGCCGCAGATGGCTGCCAGCTTGTCGAGCCAGGCGAGGAACATTTCGGGCTGGTCGATCGCCAATGCCTTGTCGGGCCGGAACGTCGGCATGACCCGGGTGGCCAGTCCGCCTTCTGCGATGCGCAGATGATCGTCGAGCGGATCGGCGGGATCATCGGTGGTGCCAACCATCTTCACACGGAATTTTTCAAGGATGCCGTGCACGCAGAAGTCGGGCTCGGCGAGACGCTGGTTGCAGCGTTGCCAGATGCTTTCGGCAGTGGCGGGTCCGAGCAGTTCGTCGATGTCGAAATAGCGGCGCAGTTCCATGTGCACCCAGTGATGCATCGGATTGCGCAGGGTGTGCGGCACCGTTTCTGCCCAGGCTTGGAATTTCTCCCTCGGACTCGCGTCGCCAGTGATGAACTTTTCATCGATGCCATTCGCGCGCATCAACCGCCACTTGTAGTGGTCGCTGCCGAGCCACAGTTCCGTGATATTGTCCCAACGATGGTTGTCGGCAATTTCCCGGGCTGACAAGTGGCCGTGGTAATCGTAAACCGGGCAGTCGTTTGCCACTTCATGAAAAAGCCGCCGGGCTGTCGCGCTGTTCAGAAAAAAATCCTCGTTCAGGTAGTTCATCGGTAGAAATTCCGCCATCAGGATAGTGGGAAAAGCTCTGCTGTAAAGGGCGGATCAACTGCATGATCCGTCGTTTTCGCATCGCTCGGCGATGGATTGGCAGAGTCGCCGCTTTTGTAGTTGTCGCCCGTGCTGCAGTGGATATATTGTCCATCGTATTTCGATCGTCTCATTTTCCCATGTGTTTAGGTGCTTTTCATCCCTGCCGTCCGAGCGAACGTGCGCTCGCTCGATTTTTTTTGCGTGGATTGTTCAAACGGGTGCGGATGGTTCTTTTCGCGATGCTGCCGCAGCTGCTGTGCGCGCAGGAGGCGACTGTTGCGCCCCCGGTAATCGAGGCGACCGCGCTGATGGATCAGCAGCAGTGGCTGAAGGCTCTACAGGTTTTGGATGCGGCGGTGAAGCGGGCGGACCTGCGACGAAGCGGGGCCGATGCCGGCGAGATTTGGTATCAAAAGGGAATTTGTGAAACAAAGCTGGGCAAACATGCCGAAGCGATAAAATCGTTCGCAACCTGCTACATGGACTTCGTGCCCGGCAAGGATGGCTCCGGCAATCGCTGGCACAAACTGGCATTGCTCAGAGGGGGAGATGCGGCTCTGGCGGCAGAGCAATATGATTTGGCGTTGAGGCAGTATATGAAGTTCCTCGCGGAACGCGGGAAGGAAAACTACAGTCGCGGGTCGTTTCACATCAACGTCGGCATCTGCTATTTCAAGCTTGGCAAGCTCGCCGAGGGCATGGAAAACCTTGAGATTGCCGTGAAAAACAAAGAGATCTTCCCCACACCGCAAGCGGGGATCATCGCAGGATTCCAGGCATTCGTTGCGGCGGCGATTGCGAAAAACGACGAGCAATCGCTGCTCGATTTTGTTGCCAAGAATCGCGCGGATTTTCCGGGCGAACCATTTGAAATGCAGGAGTTCCAACGGCTAATCCTGAAACTCGCGCAGGACGCGCTGGCCGCTGGAATGGAGCGGGCCGCCATTCAGTTGCATCAGATGGTCGCGGCCACTGGGGTGACGGTCGACGATGTGAAGGCGCGTCTGGTACCGATGGGCGGGCAGGGCATCATCGAGGATGGCGGTCGCGTGTTCAATGCCGGCGATCTGAAGAAGGCAGCGGAGGAATTGAGCGCGGCAAACCGTGGGTCGGCGAACGCCGAGGTCGCGCAGTTGCGTGATATTGCGGGCATACACGAACGCAACGGCAACCTGCGCGGAGCCATGGCCGCATACGAATGTCTGGAACTGTATTATCCCCAGAATGGCCAGCGCGAAGCCCATCTTTTCCAGTTGATCCGCACCTGTTCCCTTGTGGGCAACCTGTCGTCGGTGGAAAAATACGCGCAGGTTTTTGAGACTTTTTTCCCGACATCATTGCAGTTGGCGGCAGTGAGAAAAATCACCCTCACAACCTTGTTTCGGGAAGGCGCCTATCAAAAATGCGCGGCTCTGGCAGGACCATGGCTAGAAAAGCTCGACCGGGCATCGGACCTCCATGACACGTGTCTGCATTTGCTCGGTGGTTCGTACTTTTACCTCGGCATGAACCGGCAGGCGCAGCCTCTGCTGGACCAGCATGTCGACAGTTTTCCGCAATCCGCATGGCATGCGCAGGCATTTTACTTCCAGGCATCCAATTTGACGAAAATCCAGGAGTTCGACAAAGCCGCCATGCTGTTTGATCAATATCTCGCGCGTCTTCCCGGGGGGAAACCCGATTCTTTGCTGCCCTTCGCGCTGCTGGACCGCGCGACCTGCCATTTCGCCGCCAGGGAATACACAAAAGCGCTGGCGATGCTGGATCGCCTGGAAAATGAGTTTCCGCAATCCGCTGTCATCGAGATGGCCTGCAACATGAAGGGCAATGTGTTTCTGGCGATGGCGCGGAAGCAGCAGGCGGAAAATTGCTACAAAGCCGGTTTCGAGAGGGCGGAAAAACGCGGCATGAAAATCGTGGCAGGGGAGTCGGTCTTTCTCCTCGTGGCGATGCTCGGCGACAGCGGCGAACCGGATGCACCGAATTCCCGACTGAAGGATGCGGTGCCGTGGATTGATCGATTCTGGAAGGACTACGCGGCCGCTTCGAATTTTTGCCCGCAGGTCGCCATCGCCGGCGTTCACGCTCTCGCCGCGGTCGGCAGGGGTGAGGAAGGCATGAAGCATCTTCGCGATGCGATCGTCGCGATGTCTTTAGACCCCTCTGCGGTCGACCTGCAGAAGGCAATCAGGCGATACGCCGGGATTTATCTTACAAATCACTCGAGTGCCGAACTCAGGAGTCATTTCTACGCGTTTCCGGGACTTCGGGAGCAGACTACCGGTGCCCGGTCATTGCTGCGAATGGCATTGATCGAGGTGTATGAGGATGCGGCGACACGTTCATCCAATGCCGATGAGAAAAAAGATGCCGATGAACAGTTGCGTTCACTATTCAGCGACCTGAAGACCGATTTTTCGCCGAAGGATCTGGCGCCATTCATCCTGATTTCCTTGGGTGATTTCATCCGCGAAAAAACCAGCGCGCCGCGTGAGGCGCTGGCGTATTATGTTGAGGTAATCTCCCGACCCGACAGCAGTTATGCGTGCGAGGCACTGTACGGTCGGGCCGATGTCTATGGTCGCGGCAAAGTTCAGGCAGAACTTGAAAAAGGCATTGCCGACCTCGGCGAACTTGATCAAAAGTCCGTCGATTCGTTTCTTCTGGAGAAGGCGCTGCGGCGGAAAATCGAACTGCTCGCCATTGCGGGCGAATGGAAGCGGGTCGCGGAAAATGCCATGCAATACCTGAGCCGTTTTGCCAGTCATGCCGGGGCGGATGCGGATGGCGTATCCCTGCTGCTGGCACAGAGTCATGAAAAAAACGACAAAATCGATGAGGCGATTCCACTCTATGAGGCCCTTGGTTTCAGCAGACGAAGCAAACAGATCCGCTGTTCCTCTCTCGCCTGCAGGAAATGGATGCAGTTGCTCTGGCAGCGCGATCAGCCTGCAGCGGACGGCAAACCCGGCGACCGACAGGCGGCCTACAGCGGCGGGTTTCGCTACCTTGAAGCCACTCGTGAGCAAGTCCCGCGGATGAGCGATACGGAAAGGGAAAGCAGGGATGCCGTCGCCGAACTCGTGAAGGATTTTGCCGCCAGTCCCGGCATAGCCCCAATGGTTGCGCCGAACCAATCCAACAAACAGGAAGACTGATCCCCAACATCGTCCGCCATGAACCGAATCTTTTGCCGATTACTCACCGCCCTGCTGCTGGTTTCGCCAGCGCGCGCAAAAAAATCTGCAGAACCGCCGACAGCACTGCTGATCTTCGTCGAAGAAGCGCGCGCTCCTCTGAAGGTTTTTCTTGTCGATGCTTCGACTTCCGTCATCCATTATCGAAAATCCGCTGAATCTCCTGAATTGTCGAGAGTGGATCGTTCGGTCTTGAAATCCGTGTATCTTTTTGAGCCCCGGATTTATCACGACGCGATGAAATTCTATCGCGGCCGCAATTATGCCGAAGCCCGGGAGTTGTTTGCCGAATCGAAACGGTGTTATCAAAGCACCAGCGCGCTGCCCGACAATTTTTCGAGTCTGGGGGCCTTTTACGAATTGGAATGTTACCGTCGGCTCGGAGATCTCGAAGGCCTCGCCAAGGCGCTGGAGGGATTCCGCAAGGACGCGCTGACTCGCGAAAACCAGCTCAGTCAAATGGCCCTTTATGTGTTCTGGGACGCCGTGCGCACCAAGTCATGGGAACGCATCCTGGCTCTGGCTGCTGAACGGTTGAACGACAAGCTCCCCTCCGGACAGCGGGCGCAGATCGCCTTTTGCTCAGCCAAAGCTCATGAAGAACTCGTGCAACTCGACATGGCTTTGAATGCTTACAACGTCGCGATGGTGGTCGACATCGGAACCAGCGAGGAGATTGCCGGGCAGGCTGCCTGCGCGGTGATGCGTATCCATCTTGCCGATCCCGAAGTGCAATCCGCGATCCAAACGTGGGGGAGTGCCGAAGAGAACAGGAACAGCCGGGGTTTTCGCAAACTTCAGGAAGCCGCCGCCGTGGCGGTTCTCTATCAAATGACACTCGGAGGCGGCAAAGCGCTGCCCGGTCCCTTCAGCCAACTGCCGTCGTTCCATGCCGCCACCCGGGAACCGCAGTACGGCAATGATCGATGATTTTGTTCTAGACTATCAATTCGCCCGCCACTACAAGCGACTCATGATGAATTCGATTGAGCTTGCGCGCCGCGTCATCGAGATCGAGGCCGACTGCCTGCATGCGCTTTCAAAGCGGATTGACGAGTCCTTTACCCATGCCGTGCGATTGCTGGAGGAGACGCTTGTCAATCGTGCGAAAATTGTCGTGGTGGGAGTGGGGAAATCGGGCAACATCGGCCATAAGATCGCCGCCACCCTGAACTCGACCGGAGCGACGGCGGTGGTCTTGAGCTCCCAGAACGCCCTTCACGGCGACTTGGGAATGGTTTCTGCGGGCGACGCGGTGATCGCGCTTTCGTATTCGGGGGAAACGGCGGAATTGATGCATTTGCTTCCTTTTTTGAAACGTTCGGCGGGCTGTCTGATCGCTATGACCGGTAAAGCCGGGTCATCATTGGCGGAGCACGCGGATGTCGTTCTGGACACGTCGGTTGAGCGCGAGGCATGTCCGTTCAACCTGGCGCCCACCTCATCATCCACCGCCATGTTGGTGATGGGAGACGCACTGGCTATGGCATTGCTCGATGCCCGCGGCTTCACCGAAGAGGATTTCGCGCGCTATCATCCCGGCGGATCGCTGGGTCGCGCGCTGCTGACCAAGGTGGCCGACATCATGCGCACGGGAGAATCACTGGCGTTGGTGACGCTGGATGCCTCCGTGAATGACGCGTTGGTTTCCATGACCCGCGCCCGTTCCGGAGCTTGCGCGATCCTCGATGCCGAAGGCCGCCTGGCAGGTATATTCACCCATGGCGATTTTGTCCGATCATTTCAAAAGGATCCCATGCTGGGGCCGCGTAAGGTCGCCGATTTCATGACAGCGAAACCGGTGACGGTTCTGGCGTCGTCGCTTGCGGTCCAGGCCGTCAACACCATCGGCTCGCACCGGGTAGATGATGTGGTTGTGCTCGATGAAGGGAATCGCCCTGTGGGATTGGTCGATACCCAGGACCTGGCGAGGTTGCGGATCATGTGAGTGAATGGGGATATCCGATCATGTCCTTGTCGCGCGATTCCACAAAACACAGCATCCGTGATTGGCTGCGTTGTGGATTGTTGATTTTGCTTTGCGCGGCCGTCATTGGTTCGGCGAGTGCCCTGTTTCTCGCATCGCTGGACCTGGTCACCCGGTGGCGCGCTGCCCATCCGCAACTGTTGCTGGCACTGCCGTTGGCGGGAGTGCTGATCGTCTGGATCTATCAAAAATGGGGTGCCAATGCCAATCGCGGCAGTCAATTGTTGTTCGAGGAAGTTCATGATTGTCGTGATCGGATTCCTCTGCGCATGGCTCCGTTCGTTCTTATCGCGACGCTGGCGACTCATCTGTTCGGCGGTTCGGCCGGGCGTGAGGGAACTGCGGTGCAGGTCGGAGGGAGTCTGGCCGCCGGGGTGTCGCGTTGGTTTGCTCTGAGGAAAGACCAACAAAAAATCCTTCTGCTCTGCGGTATTGCCGCCGGTTTTGGTTCGGTTTTCGGCACTCCCTGGGCTGGCGCGGTCTTTGCAATGGAGGCACCGGGTCGTCGTCTTTGGCAGCCGAATTTGTTGTTGCCGCTGTTGGGCGCTTCTTTTTTCGGTCATTTTTCCTGCTTGGCCTGGGGCATTGTGCACACCGATTACCGGAGCTGCGGTTTGAGTTTAGACGGGTTTCACTTGCTGTCTCTGCCGTTGCTTGGTTGCGTAATGATGGCCGCCATTGCGTTCGGCCTGGCAGGCCGCTTGTATGTCAAACTCTCGCACGCCGGCGCGGCCTTTTGGTGCAGAGATCGGGTCAATCCGCTTCTTCGTGCCTTTCTTGGCGGAGTGTGTGTCATCCTGCTGGTGCAGGCGAGCGGCTCGACCGATTACCTTGGCCTTGGGGTGATATCGCTGCGCGAAGGCGGGGTGTCCATTCTTTCCAGCTTTCATCCTGGCGGTGCCGAGACCTGGAGCTGGCTGTGGAAAATGGCGTTCACCGTGGTCACGCTGAGCAGCGGTTTCAAGGGCGGTGAAGTGACGCCATTGTTTTTCATCGGAGCCACGCTGGGAAATGTTCTGGCCACCGCGACGGGCCAACCTGTCGAACTTTACGCGGGTCTCGGGCTGATCGCCGTTTTTGCCGCCGCATCGAAAACACCGCTTGCCTGCACTCTGCTCGGTTGGGAAATTTTCGGTTCGCACAATCTGGCACTGTTCGCGCTTGGCTGTTTCCTTGCGGTTCTTTGCAGCGGCAGGAAGGGGATTTACGCTGTCGCTAAACACGGCGAAGCCGTGCGTTCCTGATTTCAGCCGAATCAATTACGGCACCGCAAGCAATCGCTGGGGCAGGGAGTTTTTTTCCGGCCGTGCCAGTGGAGAGGCCGGTAATCTAACAAAAAAACACATTGACTTCAAGCTCCCTTCCGCAATCAAAGGCTGTGAGTCAGGGAGCAAAGAACCTTGCCACCACCGGTTCGGCAAGAGCTGCGATCCTTTCCATTTGCATCCGCGGATCCGGGAAAAGTAACTGGTGTTTTCGATTGTGAAGCAGCGCGCATGCTGCCATCTTACTCCGGTGGAACAAGATACAGAGCACACGAATGAATCGGGATGGAAGTGGCTGATGATTTCGGCTTTGTTCTGCGGTTTGGCGCTGGTTGTGGCGATCATTCTTGATCGACAGCCGGGCATGGCAAACGTGGCATTGGTATTTTACATACTGGCCTACATTGCCGGCGGTTGGGATGCGCTGATCGACACGTTCGCCACCATCCGCAAAGGGCAATTGGAAATTCATTTCCTGATGTTGTTCGTGGCGGTGGGAGCCGCCGTGATCGGCGCCTGGTGGGAGGGTGCCACGCTGCTCTTTTTGTTTTCCTTGAGCGGTGCATTGGAAGCCATGGCGATGGCGAGAACCGAACGCGAAATCCGCTCGCTGTTTCGCGACTCGCCGAAGGTGGCGACACTGGTGGCAGCATCGGGTGCGGTGAGCGAGGTTGAAGTGAATCTGCTGCTGCCCGGCCAAGTCGTGCGGGTGCTTCCGGGTTCGCAGTATCCGGTTGATGCCCGCATCATCAGCGGCCAGACCGCCGCCGATGAATCGATGCTGACCGGAGAATCGGTCCCTCTCGACAAGTCCCCGGGCGACTCGGTTTTTGGAGGCACCCTGAACACCTGGGGTGCGGTGGATGCCGAGGTCCTGCGACCACCATCGGAGAGCGCGCATGTCAAGATCATCCGCCTGATCCGCGAGGCTCAGGCGAGCAAAGCGCCATCGCAGAAATTCACGGATCGCTTCGGCACTCCCTATACACTCGGAATTCTCGCCCTCAGCGCGTTGGCATTTTGCTGGTGGTTTTTTGTCGCGGGTCTGCCTGCCTGGGGTTTTACGCCAGGGCATCCATCGGCCTTGTATCGGGCCATGACTTTGTTGGTCGTCTGTTCGCCTTGTGCCCTGGTGATTTCCATTCCCAGCGCGATTCTTGCAGGCATCGCCGCAGCGGCCAAACGCGGAATCCTTTTTCGCGGGGGAATTGCCTTGGAAAATCTCGCGACGATCAACCGACTTGCTGTCGACAAGACCGGAACCCTGACCAAGGGCGAGTTCGAGATCGCCGCGATCGAGAGTCATCCAGAGGGAGGCAATGATGAGTTGTTGGAGATGGCCGCGTCCCTTTCGCAGCAATCGACCCACCCCTTGTCGAGAGCGATCGCCGCAGCATGGTTGAAAAAGAGCGGACGTTCCGCGGATCGACCCCTCGAATATGAGTCGATTTCCGGAAAGGGAGTGAAAGGGATGGTTCGGGGTGTGCAGGTGGTGCAGGGCCGGCGGTCGCTGTTTTCTCCGCAATCCTGGGTTGTGCAATTGCCTCCGCCATCGCCGGGATTGACCGAAGTGTTGCTTGAATCGGCATCGCTATCGGGGCGGATCTTGTTGCGCGACGCGCCGCGATTGGAGAGCAAGCCCTTGATTCGTGCATTGCAGGACATGGGGATCAAGGTAGCAATGCTCACCGGGGATCGCCCCGAATCGGCGGCTTTGCTGGCAGGGGAGCTCGGTCTTGATGACACCCGCTCCAGCATGTCGCCCGAGGACAAGGTCGAAGCGATCCGCGGATGGCGCAATGCCGGGGAGGTAGTGGCGATGGTTGGCGATGGGGTGAACGACGCGCCCTCGCTGGCGGTGGCCGACGTTTCCATCGGCATGGGATTGCGCGGATCTGATGCGGTATTGGAACAGGCCGACGTGATCCTTTTGAAAGATCAATTGGAGAAGGTGCTGACGGCATATTTTTTGAGCCGGAAATGCCGCCGCATCATCCGTCAAAACCTGGTGATTTCCCTCGGTGTTGTGCTGATTCTTGGTTTTGGCTCGCTGGGATTTTCAATTCCCTTGCCTGTCGGCGTGCTGGGTCACGAGGGATCGACAGTGATCGTCGTATTGAACTCCCTACGTCTGCTGTTGGTGAAGGAACCACGGAAAGAACCGCGGACAGGCATCACTTGAATCCAGCGAGCTTGTTGTTCATGGCGATGGAGATCCGCAGCAAGCGCATGACCTCGACCATAGTGCGCTGTTCCATGGCGATTTTCGCACAGAGCGGATTGCGCTTGGTGTAGCGGCTCAGATAGCGGCCCACCTCCGATTTCAGTTGGTGAATTTGCAATTCGATGGTGCCGATCTGGGAACGGGCGAGCGAGAGGTCGCGATTGAGCTCGCCCATTTGTTGGAACACCACGCTGGCGCGGTCCCGCTTTTCCTGCTTGAATTCAGCAAGCTTGCTATCGATCACGTCGATCAATCTATCGCCCTCTTCGATTTCCTTGACCATCTCCTGCCGGCGGATTTTGAGAGAGCGGAATTCACTCTTCAGGTTTTCGATGGCAATTTCCACTTTGGCAATTTCCTCAGGCGGTTGGCCATCGCTCTGGATGACTTCAATTTTTGTCAACATGCCTTCGTGGGCGCGGCGCAACTCCTTGGCGCGCTGGATCACGTTGTCTCGCTCGTAGGCAAGTTCTTCAAGATAAAGGAGGAAGTTGCTGCGTTTGTTCTCGCACTCGGATTGTTCCTGCGACACGTCGTTGAGAATGGCCGAGCGCTGCACCATCAGGGATTCCACAGTCGCATTTAATTCATCCAGCTTGGCGCGCACTTGCTTCTGCTCCACGGTCAATTTGCGCAGGTTCCAATATTCCACTGACAAGTCTTCGATGGGTTCGATTTTTTCCCAAAGATGCTGCCCCAGTTGGAACTCCGCCTCACGTAACAAGCCCATTTCGGTGGAGGCGTCGGACAGACGTTTGTTGCGGCGTTGAAAACCGAACGAGCGGGCAATGGAAGCGATGTAGTAGGATGTGGGTGTCATGGGACAAAAAAAATTCAGGATGTCATCGATGCCTTCAAATTAGCGAGAACCGTGATGTCGTCAAGTGTCGTAATGTTGCCAGAAATGTCACCTGTGGAAACGAGTTCCTTGAGCAGCCGACGCATGATTTTGCCGGAGCGCGTCTTTGGCAGGGCAGGGGCGAAATACACGGCATCGGGCTTGGCGATGGCACCGATCGATTTGCCCACGTGGTCGCGCAGTTCCTTGCGCAATGCTTCCGAGGGCGAGTGGGATTCTTTCAGCGTGACAAAAGCGACCACGCCCTGGCCTTTGATTTCATCAGGCCTGCCGACCACCGCGGACTCTGCGACCGCGGGATGGGAAACGAGGGAACTCTCGACTTCCGCCGTGCCCAGTCGGTGCCCGGAGACGTTGAGCACATCGTCGATGCGGCCCACGATCCAAAAATTCCCCGCCTTGTCGCAGCGCGCACCGTCCCCGGCGGTGTAGATGCCCTCGTAGTCGGACCAATAGGTTTTTTTGTAGCGCGCCTTGTCGCCGTAGATCGTCCGCGTCATCGCCGGCCATGGTTTGCGGATCACCAGTTTGCCGCCCTCGTTGGCCTTGCACTCGCGGCCCGTTTCATCGAGGATCGCGGCATCAACACCGAAAAACGGCAACGTCGCGGTTCCTGGCTTCAGCGGCGTGCAGCCGGGCAGCGGGGTGATCATGATCGAGCCGGTTTCCGTCTGCCACCAGGTGTCGACAATCGGGCAGCGACCGCCGCCGATTTTCTGGTGATACCACATCCATGCCTCGGGGTTGATCGGTTCGCCGACCGAGCCGAGCAAGCGCAGCGACGAGAGATCGTAGTTGGCGGGGAAATGATCCCCCGCTTTGATGAAAGCGCGAATCGCGGTGGGCGCGGTATAGAAAATCGACACTCCGTTTTCCTCGATGATTTTCCAGAAACGTCCGAAGTCGGGCTGGTTCGGAGCTCCCTCATACATCACTTGGGTGGCACCGTTGGCGAGTGGTCCGTAAACGATGTAAGAATGCCCGGTGATCCAGCCGACATCGGCGGTGCACCAGTAAACATCCTCCTCGCGGATGTCGAAGACGTACTTGAACGACGTGTAGGTGCCGGTCAGGTAACCGCCACTGGTGTGGAGAATGCCCTTGGGTTTTCCCGTCGATCCCGAGGTGTAGAGGATGAACAGCGGATGCTCGGAATCAAAGTACTTCGCTTTGTGGGTCGAGGAAACCTTCACGCTTTCCTCATGCCACCAGACATCGCGGCCCGGGGCCATGATGACCGGATTGCCGCAGCGTTGATAGACGATCACCTTGCGGATGTGCGTGAATTTCTCCATTGCGGAATCGACATTTTCCTTCAATGGAATGATCTTGCCGCGACGCCAGCCACCATCGGCAGTGATGATTGTGGTCGCGCCGGAATCCTCGAGGCGATCGACAATCGAATCCGCCGAAAAGCCTCCGAAGACCACCGAGTGAACCGCGCCGATGCGTGCGCAAGCCAGCATGGCGATGGCGGCCTCGGGGATCATTGGCATGTAGATCAAGACGCGGTCGCCTGACTTGATTCCGTTGTTCACCAGCACGTTGGCGAAGCGACAGACATCGCGGCGGAGCTGCGCATAGGTGATCACCCGCTTGTCGCCCGGTTCGCCCTCGAAAATGATTGCCGCTTTGTTGGCGCGCTCGCCACAGGCATGACGGTCGACGCAGTTTTCGGCGACGTTGAGCTTTCCGCCGACGAACCACTTGGCGAAGGGCGCCTTCCATTCCAGCACCTTGCTCCATGGTTTGTGCCACAACAGTTCCTTGGCTTCGCGGCCCCAGAACACGCCGGGTTTTTCCATCGACTCCTTATAAAGCTTTTTGTACTGGGCGAGTGAAGAAATACGGGCTTTGCGGGAGAATTCGTCAGCAGGTAAAAAAACGCGGTCTTCGATCTGATGGCTTTCGATGTTTTTGCTCATGGGTTCTGCGGAATGGAATGTCGGGCGTAGACTAGACCGGGAAATGCATGCAGGTAAATGGCAAAATGGGATTTCTCTTGGAACTTTTTTTCTGTGATGTATGAATCTCCGCAGCCGATGGCCGCCACGCAACAGAACCCCCCCGGAACCGTCGGGACGACCAGCCTGCTGATCGGTTCCATGTCGCTGGGGCTCGCCGTGGGCCTCGGTTTGCTGGGATTTTGGGATCATGCGAATGAGCTGCTGACACCCTGGATGTCTCAATTGGGAGGTGAAGCACGCAAGGTGCCAAATCAGTGGATTTTGGCGATGGCGGCACTCATGGCTTATCTCCCTCCCTTCGCGATGTTGTTGTCGCCGGGGCTGTGGCGGCGACTTGTGCTTTGGGTCAGCGCGATGACTCTTGCGATCGCATGGATTCCAGTGCTCGCCTTGGCCACCTGGCAATTGCCGCCGTGTTTGCCTTTGGTGGCGGGATTTTGGAGCGGACTTTGTGCGCTGATCTATGCGTCGCGCCACGTTCTGCCCTGCGAGGTCGTAATCAAGGATGCGCCGCTGAAAAAAATTGTCGTCAGGGATGCGTCGATCACTGCTCCCGTGGGCGGGGCGGAAACGGAATCATAATATGGCGAAACTGGAGTATCCCGAGGCGGTGCGCGAATTGGTGGCGGAACTGAAGCGTCTGCCGGGTGTGGGTCCGCGCAGTGCGGAACGCATGGCCGTGTGGCTTTTGCAAAACAAACGGGCCGAACCGCTCGCGCTCGCCCGCGCTCTGGAGCGCGCCGAGCGGGAGGTGCTGCTCTGCCATCGATGTGGGTTTTTCGCCACTGAGGAATGCTGTCCGGTGTGCGACGACTCCAAACGCGATGTCACAATTCTCTGCGTGGTGGAGCAAGCGACGGATGTCCTGCCGATCGAACGTTCGGGCTCTTTTCAAGGGCTGTATCACTGCCTCGGGGGCAAGCTTTCGCCGCTGGACCACGTTGCGCCCGATGACCTGCGCATCGGCTCACTCTTGCGGCGCGTGCGCAAGGACATGGAGGTGATTCTCGCTCTCGGCTCCGATGTCGAGGGCGAGGCCACCGCTTCTTATCTGGCGGAGGAATTGCGACGTCATGATTGCAAGATCACCCGCATTGCCCAGGGACTGCCGGCCGGTGGGGGACTTGAACATGCCGACGAATTGACCCTGCTGCGCGCCATCCAGGGCAGGCGCGAAATTTCTCACTGAACATCGTTATGAAATCGAACCGCAATCCCGAAGACCCATCCAGCAACCGCAAGGGCGGGATGCCGTTTTGGGAGAAAATGCAGTCGAAAAAAAAGGCTGTCCCCGCCGCCAAAAAAAAGAACTTTGACGAAAATCAACCGCCTGCATCGGTAGTCAGGAAATCGATGGCGGCAGGTGAAAAAGGCTGGGACCAGGTGGCGCAGTGGTACGATCAATTGGTCGGGGACCACGGTTCGGACTATCACAAGAATCTGATCATGCCCGCCGTGATGGCCCGGCTCCCGCAGCTCAAGGGTGCGCGCGTGATCGACATCTGCTGCGGCCAGGGCTTCGCGGGCAAACTGCTCAGGCAGGCTGGCGCGACGCTGGTTCACGGTGTCGACGCCAGCCCGCGCTTGATCGATGCCGCACGCAAACGCGCTGTGGCGGACAACGGCCTGAGTTATGAAGTCGCCGATGCCTGCGTCCCCGGGGCCTGGGCCGATGGCTCCTATGACATCGCTTTGAACATCATGGCCGTACACGATGTGCCGGATCTGCCGGTACTTTGCAAAAACATCGCCCGATCACTGCAAAAGAATGGTCGGGTGATTCTGGTGTTCATGCACCCCTGTTTTCGCATTCCTAAACAGTCGCACTGGGGCTGGGATGCCGACAAAAAAGTGCAGTTCCGCCGCATCGACCGCTACGGCTCCGCGGTGGAAATCCCGATCACCACCCATCCGGGTCGTTCTTCGGGAGAATCGACGGTTTTTTATCATCGTCCGCTCTCCGCTTATGTTGCCGCCTTGAGCGATGCTGGCCTGGCGGTGACAGGATGCGACGAATTGTGCAGTCATCGGCGTTCCCAAGAGGGACTGCGCAGCAAGGCCGAACATTTCGCCGCGGCGGAATTTCCGCTGTTCCTGTTGTTAGAGGCTTTTGTTGTCTGATAGATGGGCGATGCAGTGCTGCGACCAGGTTTCGAGCTGTCCGAACAAGGGACCGCGCAACTCCGCAAGCGACGTGAATCCGAGATCCGTTAGAGCATCCTCGCGCGACTGCACGTCGGCGTTTTCCAGGTCGACCAGATGCACGATGCCGAGGTGGACCTGACCGACCGGATTGCTGTCGTCGTTCAGCAAGGCGATGATCCGGCTGGTGCGCGGACCGGAGAGAAGCAATTCCTCATCGAGTTCGCGCGCCACGGCGGCGAAGTAGGCCTCCGGCCCGGTGCGGCCATCACCGGTGTCAATCGGGTTGATGTGGCCGCCGACACCGACCGAGATTTTCGCATGCAGCCGGCTTTCCCCGCCCGCTTTGCCGCGGGTGTAATGGAGGATTTTGTCGCCGCAGCGGAAAACGCAATAAGGGATCAACTGCTTGTGACTCGGATCCTCCTCTGCGATGCCGCGATCCATGAAAAAATGATTTTCCGGTTCGAGCAGGCTGGCGATGGCCGGGTCGATGTCACCGGTGAGGATGCCGTGAAACTCGCCGATTTCATCGAATAGCGAGCGACGGACGACGAGAACTTTTTCCCCTGCGTATTTGGACATGATCGTAAATGGGGCAACGGTGAAATGCGATCCGTTCGCCGCCGCAGACTAGGGAGGTTCGCGCCCGCCGGGCAAGCGGCATTTTGTCAGCGTTGATTTTTTTGCAGCCCGTGCTTGTCAAACCAGCTTTCCCTGCTTAACTAATCCGCATGACACTTTTAACCGAAGATTCCGCTGTGATGGTGAAAACCCGTGAACTTTGCGCCTCGATCATCGAGGATGCCCATTTCCAGATGCTTACCGGCCGGGTCGAGGCATTTCTTGAAGACGATGCCGCACGCCTGCAATATCAAAGCGTCAACGAGCGCGGTGAGGAACTGCATCAGAAACAGCACTCGGGCATCGAACTCTCCCGCCGCGAGATCAGCGAGTTTGAAGAGGCGCGCGATGCCCTTCTTGCCAACGACGTGGCCCGCGATTTCCTTGAAGCCCAGCGCGAACTCGAAAACCTCCAGCGCTCAATCGGCAAGTACATCGGCATGACCCTTGAGCTGGGACGCATGCCCACGGCCGATGATTTTGCCAAGGCTTCGGGCGGTGGCTGCTGCGGCGGCGGTTGCGGCTGCGATTGATCCCGGAAATGATTTCCATGGCTGCGGAGCGTTTATCCATCCCCCAATACGCCATGGCACTGGCACATGTCGCCAGCCTCCGGTCGGAAGATCCCTTTCGCAAGGTGGGCGCGGCGGCATTGGATCATGACAACCGGGTGATCGCCACCGCCTACAACGGTCTGGCCCCCGGTTTTGATGCCCCTCCCGGATTCTGGGAGGATCGCGAGAAGCGGCAGAAATTCATGCTTCATGCCGAGGTCAACCTCTGCAGTTTGTTCAAACGCGGCGAAGCGAAACTGGTCGCCACCACCACGATGCCCTGCACCGCCTGCATGCAAACGCTTTGCGCCTACGGTGTGAATCAGGTCTATTACCGCGACATCTATCATCAGTCCGACGCTCCGGAAATTGCCGAAACCTACGGCATCCTGCTGGCCCAGGTGGAGGACTTTCCGCAGTATCCCTGAGCGACGCTTCAGGGTGCTGTGTATTCCACCAGCACGCGGCCAAAGCGGATTGCCGCACCCGGAACGCTGTCCTCGATGACAATCCGCTCCCACTCGGTATCGATCGTTGTGGGGGTGACTGCGGGGCCATCCTGCCAGCCATCGGGACCCGAGGAGGAGGACGGGTCAGTACAGAATTGCGGGCGATAGCTCAGGCCGCTGCCGGCACCAATGCGCTGCACGTATTCGATGCGCAGTCTTCGGCTGGCCCCGCTGCCGACAACGCTGATGGCCGGAAGTCCGGCGGTGGCTCCGACACCCGGTGTCATGGCGGTGGCGGGCGAGGTAAAGGGCGGCAGGTTGAAGGCGTAACAGAGAAGGTTGTCCGTGCCGTCGCCATTGGCATCCTCGAGTTCACCATCGAGCCCGCCGGGGCCGAAGTTCTGTGAGACGGCCCAGAGAGCATAACCGCTGCCACCATGATGGATCGTGAGTGTCGAGGTCGAACCCATGGGCAGGGTATGGAGCAGAACATTGTAGGAACGAACCTTGCCACTGCCGTCGGTGAGCTGCAATTCGAGATCGTAATCGCCGGGCATGAAGAAGTTGGTAAGGTCGAAATGCAATTCATAAATGCCATTGGTGGGCGAGCCTGACGTGCGATTGGCAGCGGAAATGGAGCTGACTCCATAGCTGGTGTAACTGCTCCCCGAGTTGGTGGTCAGAGACAGTTGGCCGCTGGCGAGGCCTGATGCATCATCGGTGATGTTGATCGTCAGCGTGACCGGCACGGGTGAGGAAACATCGGCCACGGCGGGAAGGCCGGTGAGCGAAACCACCACCGGCGGATTCACGTCAATGCTGCCGGTGTTGAGCACGTCCACGCTGCCGCCTGAAACGGGAATGATATGGTCATCCTGCACGGTGTTCGGGCCCTGCGGGGTCCATTGGTAGAATTCGACTCCGGAATGCGTGTCCAAAATCAAATTCCACAATCCCGGCGCATGGAAGCCGGGGATCGTGAGTGTGACCCGATAGGTGCCGAGCAGATCGGTGCCGCTGATGCGGTCGTAAGGCGAGATGAACGCATCGGCGTAAGAACGGGAATTGGTGGTTTCCGTTGTGAGGTGGGCGATCATGTAACCGGTCGGGAAAATCGGGCTGTCGGACGCGACGGTGAATTCCAGTGTCACGTTCTGCGACCCGGCGCCGACATCGACGCTGGCTGGTGTCAACGAAAACCCGGTGACCCGCACCGTGGGTGTGGGAGCGGCGGCGATTTCCAGATCGAATTCCCCGACTTGCGCATTGCCAACGCCATCGCCACACACCGCGATTTTATAGACGGTGCCCGACTGCGCCAGAAAGACGATCGGTCTTTTTTGCCCGAATCCCGCCGACAGGGAGTTGTCATTGCGACCGATTTCCTGGAGTGTGGCAACATCGGAACCGGTATAGAGGGCGTAAATGGGATCATAACTGATGTTGTTGGTCACCTTGATGCTGACCCAGCCGCTGGCGGGAGCGGTCCACTCATACCAGGCGGAAGCCGTGGTGGTGGCATTAAGGTTCGATTCTCCGGATTCGAGGGTGCAAAAGTTGGTGCTGCCCGCGGCGATCGCAGGAAGGGCGGGACCGACGACGATGCGGTTGGCAAAGTTGTCGTTGGCAGGCGGTGTGGCGGAGATGACGATCGACGTGCTGGAGCCCATCGGCAGGGATTCATGCAGGGGACCATACACCCTGCGGTTGGTCGTTAGATCCTGGATTTCCACTTCCACCTGGTAGCTGCCGGGGGGGATCTGTGGGTAGTCGGAGGACACGGAGTACAACACCACCGACAGGGTGTAGGTGCCGGAAGCGGTGCTGCCGGAACTGAGGTTCGACTCATTGAAATAGGCCAGAGAGTATCTGGTGCCGGCGCCGTCGTTCAGCCAGATGATGCCGCTTTCGACACCGGAAATGGCGTCGTTGGCATCAAAGGTGATGTCGAAAGTCGCATCGCCGTCCGCGAGATCGACGGCGGCTGGCAGTCCGGTGAAGGAGGTGATCACCGGTGCCTGGGCATCAACCGTACCGGTGTTGGCCACAATGAGATAGGCGTTTGCCTGGGGAATCAGGTAATCGTCTTCCACGATGTCGTTGCCGGTCGACGACCAAATCAAAAAGTCGTCAATGACTGGCGAATAAGTGCCGATGCTGACATGCCAGTTGCCCGGTTGCTCGTACAATGGCACCGATACCTGCGCGCAGTAGCTGCCATTCGTGGTCGTGCCCGAGAAGCAGTCGGTGACATTGATGGAATCATAGTCCGCCTCTATCCCGTTCGAAGAGCGCAGCAAGGTGAAGTTCGCATAGGAAAACGGATTCGTGGTTTGAATCGACACCGTGGCATCGCTGCTGGCCGAAGCGCTGGCGATGTCAACGCTGGCCGGGGAAAAGACCACCGAGGACACAATGAAATCGGGAGTGGCGTCCGCAGCGAGGTGAAGTTCGAAAGGTCCGCTCAATCCGTCGTAGCCGTGCACCGCGATCTTGTAAACAGTTCCGCTGGTGGCTTTGAATACCAGCCGCGACGGCCCGTATCCATCGGGGTAAACGCCGACGGGATAGTCAGAGCCACGAACGCTCTCTTCGTTGTGCCCGAGCATCGCTGCGCTGGCGACATCGGCACCGTCGGCAAACAACGCGAGCACGGTGTCGAGGCCGTTGCCCGGGTAGGTGGCCGAGGTGTGAATCGTAAACCAACCGGTGCTCGGGGCGGTCCACGAGAACCACACGGACGCACCGCCATATCCGCCCGGGTTCGTCTCGCCGACTTGCAGTGTCGCATCGGTGTTGTTGCCGGTGGTGTTGACCGTCGATCCGGAAATGCTCTGCGCATCGGCATAGTTGTCATTCGCCGGTGCCGTGGCGCGGACGGGAAGGGAAGCGGCGAGCGCGAAACCAAGAACGGCGATGAGGCGGAAGAATCGAGTTGTTTTCATGATGCGGATCGTGAGGATTGCCTGGAGAGATTTGGTGCTGGAAAAATCACGCGCGGGACAGTCGGACAAAGCCAAATCTATCTCCTGCCGCCAGTGTTTCCATGTCGATGTTAGTATTCTGTCCCATTTTGCCAAGAATTTTTGTGGAATTTTTGTGGCAATATATTGACACAAGGCACACCTGTGGGGAGTGGATATTTCGTGCAATACCCTGCATCTTAACACTTGACCGAGAGACCCGCTGACGATGAGATACTACCATACTGCGCAAAATCGCCATTTTCGCCCTTGTCCCTGAGTTTGCCAGCGCTCCGGAGTATCGTGCCGACGTGGTCATCTACAGCGGCACCTCGACGACGGTCATCGCAGCCGTGCAGGTGAAAAAAATGGGGCGTTCGGTGCTCATTTTTGCTCCCGATCAACATCTCGGCGGGCTGAGCAGCGGGGGGCTGGGATCGACCAATACCGGAAACAAGTCGGCCATCGGCGGCCTGGCGCGCGAGTTTTACCACCGCATCTGGCAGCATTACCAGAATGACAATGCGTGGAAATGGCAGCCGCGCTAGCAACACGGCAACAAGGGCCAGGGCAGCCCGGCGATCGGTGGCGAGAATCGCACGATGTGGATTTGCGAACCCCACGTGACCGAACAAGTCTTCGAGGGATTCATCGCCGAACAGCAAATCCCCGTGTATCGCAATGAATGGCTGAACCGCAGCAACGGTGTGAAAAAAGACGGCGCGACATTGATTTCGATCACCACCTTGAGCGGCGCGGCGTATTTCGGAAAAATGTTTCTCGATGTCACCTACGAAGGCGACCTCATGGCGGCGGCGGGTGTGAGTTACCACGTCGGCCGCGAGGCGAATGCTGCCTACCAGGAAACCTGGAATGGCGTGCAGCCCGGTGCCCGTCAACACCTCGATGGATTTCAAGTTACCATCAATCCGCTTGCGGCCTATTGCGTTCCCGGTGATCCGGACCCGTTCTGCTGCAGCGCGCGGGTCGGCAATTTGGGAGGTATGAAGAAACGGATCAAAACACCAACGAGCACGCTGAAGGCGATCGTGGAAATCACGAAACCATAAGCCGTGGATCGCAACACCATTGAGATGCTTTCAGACAACGCCCCTGTATCACCGCTGCCGCCGCCACTCGCTGATAGCTGACCAAACGCCTTCCTCATACCGATCACGGTACAGGCAACCCCAATCACCGGTGGGGCAATCACTCCGGCAATCGATAGCCAAATGGCACGGAACCAGAAGCGACGTCGGCTCCGTATCAGATCGGCGGTCTCGGAGGCATCCAGCGCATGTTGAGAAGTTTCGTATGGTGCGGTCATTTTTTTGTAGGACGGTGAAGGGCTCCGACCCGCTACCGGGAGCTTTCCTTCGATTTTGATTGATGATTCATTTCGCTCTCAGACTTCGATTCCGGAACGATAGCAGGTTGGTCAAGACGGTCTTGTTTGGCTCGCTTGTCTCGTCTCGTGTAACGGGTTGGTAGAGGGTGGAAAAAATCGTCTCGAGGAATTGCTGCTTTGTAGTAGTCACCGAGAGCTTCCGCTGTCCCTTTCTCAATGCTTGCCGCTGCTTGGTCTATCAAAGGCAGCTTCTCTTCGTTGGGAATCGAAATGTTTAGCTGATCATTCACGCCCAACGCGTAGGTGCAAGGCAGCCACTTGGGAAGTTTCTTCCGACTGTTCTGTTCGGTTGGAGTCCATCGGAGCCATACAACATCCTTACCTCCTGCTGCTGCGTGATGTCCGAGCAGATGGATCGTGGTCTGAACTTCTCCCGACATCGCTGTCATCTCGATCTTGTAGTGGTCGGCATCAAATCTTGATAATGTAAGCTCGGAGCCATTGGACCCGTCCCATACACCAAGAAGCATTTCATCAAGTTTGCGGCTGGGCTTCTCCGAACCCGGATGATCAAAAAGGCATCCCGACAGGAAAAGGATCAAGATCAGAACAAGCCCTTGTGGTAACAGTTTCATTCTTTAGCGAACAGATGATAAGTTCAGTCGCGGATGATATCAATCCTGCTATAAAGGGGAAGGTCTTTTTTGGGGCACGCTCAAACTTCAGATCTTCAAGGCATCCTACGTCGATCAAGACAGGGCAAAGAATACCAATCAAACATCCCGTGCATTCAGCAACGACTGGAACCGATCCCATTGATGGAATGAATTGATTTTCAAATTCTGCAAAATTCTGAAATTCTGTCAAAAATGGCTGATCACATCAAGGTGTGCTTGAAGGCTCGGCCCATTTCACCCACGGATTCTTCAATTTCACTCATCACTACCGACTCCACGCGTACCCTTTCAAGGAACATTTGATCTTTTTTGAAAAATTTTCTAAGGTATCGTTCCGATCAGGGTCAATCCTTGTGCAGGCATGAATGCTCAACCGTTGCAGCCATGGAAAACACCAACTCCACACTCCTTTCACGAACCCGTGCAGCGGGGGATTTGTTGACGGCCAGCCGTGTCATGATCGAAGAGAAACCCAGCATTCGAGCGATCTACGATTCCCAGGAGTCGGCGTTGCTGCGTTTTGCCTACGGGATTTGCGGGCAACGCGAAACCGCGGAGGACCTGGTGCAGGAGGCGTTTTTGCGACTTCATGAACATTGGCAGGAAGTGCAGAACCCGGTGGCGTGGTTGTATCGTTCGATCCGCAATCTCGCGCTCAACCACTTGCGCGACCACCGCAAGGAGAGTGCCATGGAAAATGCCGACGACCTGTGCAGCGAGGCACCGAGTGCCGATGAAACGCTGGGAAAGATGGAGGCCATCGGCGTGCTGCGGATGTTGATGGCGGAAATGAACGAGGAGGACATGAGGTTGATTCAGTTGAAATACCACGGAAGTTTGAGTTACGACGACATCAGCAAGCGCACCGGATTGTCGGTGAGCAACGTCGGATACAAGCTGCATCATTTGTTGAAGGGGCTCGCCGATTCGCTGCGGCGCATGGGGGTGGAAAGTGTGGAGGGATGAACGTCAGACGACTATGAACGAAGGCAGGACAGGTTTGAATGCGGTGGGTGACGAGAAGATGGAGGCGCGCATCGTCGCCTGGGTTCTCGGCCAGGCATCGACATTCGAAGCAGAGGAGTTGGAGAAATTTTGCGCGGAGTATCCGGAGTGGAACGTGTATCATCGCCGCATGCGGGCCTTGCATGGGCTGTTGCTGGAGGCGGCTGCTGTGGAGGCATCAGCCGAATGGAAACTGGAGGCCGGGAGGCGTGCGAAACTGGATCAGGTGCTCGGAGCGACACATGTGGAGGGAAGTCCGGGTGGGGAGAAACGCCAGGGACATGGGACGCTGATGTGGCAACACATCGCCAAGAGCGCGGCGGCCATTTTGCTCATCACGCTGATAGTGGGGCTGGCGAAGTTTTCGCTTTCCAAGAAAAGCGCTGAGCGCACGTCCCTGGCGGTGGAGGATGCGGAGGGAGAAGGTTACCGGTTGAGACTTCCCGGTCGGGCATCGGCAGGTGGCGAGGGCGGTGGAGTGTCTCATAAGATAGAATCTGCTGGGTCCCGCTTTCGAGTCTCCGAGAAGTCTCGCCTGAATCGAGAAATTCTTTCCAAAACCGAATTGCCGTCGGCGAAAAAAAGTTTGGAGTTGGCCGTGGCCGATGAGTTAGCAGATTCATCACCATTGCCACAGCCTGTGACCTCGCCGCCGCCCCCGCAGGTACCTGGCAAACCTGAAGCGAGGCCTGCGGTTGAACTTGCTTCGCGTGAATCTGGCCATAAAGAAAATTCGCCGGAAGAGGCCAAAGACGATCTTTACAGGTCCAGCTATGCTTTCGAACCGGCAAATGGTCCGGTTGCAACTTCCAACTTCAGATTACCCACCCTCAAATCGGGATCGATCGCACCCGCAGATGCTGCCGCCAGTGCCGCAGCTCCTTCAAAATCCGAAGTCGCGATGAACAAGGAAATGATCCCGGGCGTCGGCAGCGGGGAAGGGTATGGCGGAGCAAAGCCGGAAATTTTGGCTGGAAGGAGATCGGGTGATCAACCGCTTACGGAGGGTTTTGGTATCGATAATGGTATTGTTGAAACACCCGCCGCTGACACTTTTGGCAACAGGATGGGTGGAAGCGATGACTTGGATGAAGACAAAAGCGGGATCGATCTTTTCAAAGATGGTGTGGCAAATGGCAGAGGCGATGTGGCCAAAGGAAAACCCGCCACAGCGAGCGGTGCCAGTCTCGGGGATTGGAGTGAAAGGCAACCGACCGGCGAGGAGAAGTTAGCGGCGGCAAAGCGCCCGAGTCCCGGCAATGTTAAGGGGCTATCGCCGGATACTTCGGTCGCGCCCTCAGGCGGCGTGGAAAAACCGGCGGGAGTAGCGGACTTGTCTGACTTCAGAGCCGACAAGGCAGCGGGTGCCATCGATGATGTACTTAGAGAAAGGGCGAAACAATCAGAGGACGAGATAATTACGCACTCCGCAAATATGTTGGATACGAGGGATCAGTTGCCCGTGGGGGGTAAACTTTTCGACGCTGATCAAGATGCTCGTTCTGGTCAGAATGCGGGGGAACTGAAAGCGTTTCAAGAAGAGAAGAAGCAACTGGAATCACCCCGGGAAGAGGAAGATCGCAAAGAGCAGATTGAAGATTTGCGAAGACAATCCAATGCGGCGATGCCTGCAACTCCGATCTTGCAAAATCAGGCACCCGAGCTTGCCGCCGCTCTGGAACCCTATTCGACCTTTTCCCTCCGGGTCAGCGATGCCTCGTTCAAACTGGCCCAGGCCGCGATGGCGAAAAACCAACGTCCCGATCCTGCTTCGGTGAGAGTCGAGGAGTTTTACAACGCCTTCGATTACGGCGACCCGGTTCCCGCCGCCAACGAGCCTGTCGCCTGTGCGTTGGAACAGTCGGCGCATCCCTTCCTGCCGTCGCGCAATCTGGTTCGCGTCAGCATGCGCACGGCATCGGCGGGCCGCGGCGCGGGACAAGCGCTGCATCTCACGGTGCTCATCGACAACTCGGGCTCGATGGGCCGCGAGGACAGGGCCGCCGTGATGGAGAAATCCGTGCAGGAACTCACGACTCTGCTCACCGAAAACGACCGGGTGTCGATCATCAGCTTCGCCCGCACCCCGCGATTGGTCGCGGAAAACATTGTCGGCAACAACGCCGAACAAATCCGCACGATTCTAACCCAAACTCCCAGCGACGGCGGCACCAATCTGGAGGAGGCGCTGAAACTTTCCACGCAAATCAGCACGCGCAATCAGGCGGCTGGCGCGCAGAATCGGATTCTATTGATGACCGACGGCGCGGCCAATCTCGGCGATGCCAATCCCGATCGGCTGGCCGACTCGGTGAAAACGATGCGCCAGGGCGGCCTGGCATTCGACATCATCGGCATCGGCACCGATGGTTTGAACGACGCGATGTTGCTGGAGCTGGCCCGCAACGGCAATGGCCGCTATTACGTGGTGAACAGCGCCACCGATGCCAAGGAGAATTTCGCCCGTCAACTCGCCGGTGCCTTCCGCCCCGCTGCCGAAAATGTCAAGGTGCAGGTGCGCTTCAATCCACAACGCGTGGGCAAATACAAACTGATCGGCTTTGAAAAAGACCGTCTGAAAACAGAGGATTTCCGCAACGACTCCGTGGACGCCGCCGAACTCGCCGCCGCCGAGGCGGGCAACGCGATCTATCAGGTCGAGCTGTTGCCCGAAGGCAGCGGCGACATCGGTGAAGTGAGCGTGCGGTTTCGCGACACCGCGACCAAACAAATGGTCGAGAACAAATGGACCATGAACTACGATGCCTCGGCACCGGCATTCGATCGTGCGTCGCCGTCGATGCAACTCGCCGGTCTGGCGATGATGACCGCCGACAAACTGAAAGGCGGGCCGCTGGCGAACATGGTGCGCTTCGGTGAAATGACGGGCACCCGCGACGCCGTGCGCCAACGTTACTCCGGCACCGCCCGCGTGGCGCAGTTGCTGGAGATGATTCGCAAGCTCGAGTAATCATTTGCACAATCGAACCGCTGGTCACCCGCATTTTTACCGATTGTATGAAGAAAAACCGCCCACCTCGCGCCACACTCACCGCGAACATTATGATGAAAAAATCCATTCTCCTGCTTCTCGCCGTCGTCATGGCTGCGGCTCAGGAAGCTCCGACTCCGCAAGCAGCTGTCCCGATAGAACCACACCTGCCGGGCATTGGCGAGGGTGTCATGGTTCTCCCGCTTGACATGCATCGCAAGGAAGCGCCGTTTTTTTATTCGGTCACGGCTGATGTCGAGGCGCATGTGTTTTTTGATCGCATTGAAACGCAAACCACTCTGGAGTTCCAGGTGCATCAGGGCAAGGTGGAAACGCTGGGCGTTGCCCTGTCAGGGGATGGCCAGGTGATGTCCGCTGCGGGAGAAGGCATGAAGGACTGGTCGATCCGGGTCGATGAGCAGGGGCAGCGGTTTTTTGAAATGCGACCGAACGAAGAGGCTGCCGTTCGGAAAAATGGGACGATCACTCTTCACTCCGTTTACAAAAAAAATCAAAAGGCCGGGTCGGCCCGCTTGTTGCTTCCTGGCAAGGGTGGTGCTTCCGGGTTTTCCCTCAAGGTGAAATTGATCAACGAAGGCAATGCCCGGGCCCGGGTTGTCGAAACCGCGGGTCTCTGGCCGGTGGAGGAATCCAAAGGCACCGAGTTTGTCGGGTTCGATGGCGCGTCGCTGCAACTGGACCTGGCCCACAATGATGCGGGGTTGGCGCTGGAAGATGCCCGTTTGCAGGGCGGATTGGCGGCGGATGGCAAGAGTGTTTCGTTCCTACTGACCGCGACGGTGCAGTCGAGCAGGGCTGGTGCCGATGAAGTATTGCTCGATGGCGCTGCGGCAATTTCCTCCGCTACATCAGGCGATGGCTGGCATGTGGACTTGCGGGCGACCAAGGATGGCGGATATTTGTATCACCTTGTAGCCGGGCACAAGGGTGTGATTCCGTTAGAATTGCATTTCGAGGTACCAGTGACCGAACAGGGCGACTGGCGGAAAATCGACTTCACCATGCCCGCCGGGGTGGTGGTGCCGCTGTGGATGAACGGCCTCATCGCCACGGTGCAATTTGACAAGCAACTGCCTGTGGTACCTGCGAAAGATGGTGATCAATGGCGGGGTTTTCTGCCTGCCGATGGTCACGCATCGCTGGCATGGCGCGATGGCAGGGATGTCGCGGATGGTGCTTTGTTTTTTTCCAGTTCGGAAATCAGCGACGTGCGCATCGGCAGCGGCTTGTTGCGGCAGGGTAGCGCGATCGATTTCCGGATCATGCAGGGCAAGCTCGGCAGCATCGCGCTGGCACTGGATGGTCCAGGAGAAATTCTCTCGGTGCAGGGTGAACATGTCGTCGGCTGGTCGGTGAAGGAGGATGAGGGCAAACGTACGCTGCAATTGCAATTGAACCGACCGATGGAAGGCAGCGGGCGAATCACCGTGGAGTCCCAGGCACCGTTGACAAATTTCCCTTACAAGTCCGCGGTGCTGAGATTGTCGCCGCGGGATTCGATTCGTCACAGCGGTTGGTTGCGCGTCGCCAACGACGGTGCGGTGAAAATCGAGGTGACCGAAGTCAAGGGTCTGATCCAACTGGCTCCCGAACAATTTCCCGTTAGCTCCCCCAAACTCCGCCAGGCGTTCGTCTATCGATTCCCCTCTGCGGATTATTCCTATCAGGTGCTGGCCGACCACGTGCTGCCGGAAACCTCTGTCAATGAACTGACCATTTACGAACTAGCGGAAACCGACCGCCGGATCATTGCCGATCTCGAATTGGACATCCGCGAGGCGCCCTTGCGCGAGTGGGAGATCGATGTTCCTGCCGACTCCACCGTGGTCTCCGTGACCGGGGCCGCGGTGGAGGATTATTCCGTTGCCGGCGAAGTGATCAAGGAACGCAAGCGTTTGAAAATCATGTTTCGCGAGGCGGTGCAAAACCGCCAGTTGATCAGCCTGCGTCTTGAAAAAAACGAAGCGGTCAAGGCAGGTTCGTGGAGTTTGACTCCCTTGCTCTATCCAACGGCGAAGTCGCATCGCGGCTTCATCGGCGTTGTCACGGCGGCCGGATACCGCATCGTCCCCGGACCGCTTGCCAATCTCGCGGAAGTTCCGCTGTCATTCTTTCCGAAGCAAATACCCGGCCTGCAACAGACCTATCGGATCCGCGAGGGGGAATGGAGCGCGAAGATGACGGTGGAGGCCCTGGGACAAAGCATCCAGGCGGATGTGTTTCATCTTTACTCGGTCAAGGAAGGTGCGGTCTACGGCAGCATTTTGTTCAATTACTTTGTCGTCGGCGCTCCCGCGACCGAGTGGCGCGTGCAGGTGCCGAAAGAGGTCGGCAACATCGAAATCACCGGTCAGAATGTCGGCCACGAATGGAGTCGCGCCGAAAACGTGCTCATCATTCCGCTGTCGCGTCCACTGCTGGGGGCTGGCACGATGCTGCTCACTTTTGAACAACCGATCAAGGCCGTCGGCGGTGAGATTGCCGCAGGGGAAATCCGCCCGCTGAATGTGCAAAGCGAGCGCGGCTATGTGCAGGTCGTAAGCCCGCTTCAGGTCAATCACGAAGTCAGCGTCATCAAGGGCCAGGTGCTGCCCCTGCAGGCAAACGAGCTGCCGGCCGAATACCGCATGCTTTCGAGCGCGCCGACACTCGGTGCATGGCAATACACGGCCGCGGAGTTTGGCATCGGCCTGAAATTCAGCTGGTTCAAGACGGGCGAAACGGTCGAACAAGTGGTGGATTTCGTCAAGCTATCGAGCCAGGTGTCGCGCGACGGTCAACTGGTCACGGAGGCACGATTTTTCGTGAAATCGAAACGCCACGATGCCCTGCGAATGCGTCTTCCCGCCGATGCGATTTTGTGGGAAACCAAGGTCAATGGCGAAACGGCGAACCCCCGTCAGGATAATGGCGAGGTGGTAATTCCGCTGCCGCAGAAAAACGATCTCAACACCCCGGTCGAAATTTCCCTGCGCTACGGACTGCAAGCCAAGTCCGCCGGGCGCGTGAAGCTGATTGCTCCGGTGTTGTTGGCACCCACGGTGATCGGCGAATGGACGGTGGTCGGCGACGAGGGTCGACAGCTGCTCCATCTCGGTGGCACGGTGGAACTGGTCAAGGATGCGAAACAAGCGAACGGCTTCGAATGGCTGTCGCAGCACACCCTCATTGCATGGATTTTCGCCGCGGTTCTGTTAGCCTCGGTGTTTGTTTTCTGGAAAGGTCGATTCACCTGGCTGGCGATGAGCGCACTGCTTGCGGTTTCATCGCTGATGGCATGGCAAAGCATCGTCGCGCCGCTCAGCGGACCGACGGCGCTGGCCTATGCGGCTCCAGTTGTGAAGGCGGGTGCCGTGATGGTCGTGGAGTTGCAGAATTCCTCGAATTTTTTCGCGCGCATGGGATTTGCCGTCTGGCTGGGATTGATTGCCGGCCTGGCAGCCTGCCTGTTTGGATTGTACAAAAAGGACCGCACCTGGCTGGGCGGCGGGGTGATGGTATTGTGCATCGGCCTGCTCTGCATCCGCGGGGCGGCAAGCGCGTTTTTCCTTGTCATCGCGCTGAGCATGGCCGTGCTGCTGATGGTGAAATTGATCCGCTCGTGGCCGAAAGCAAAAACGCCGTTGCCACCGATTCCGCCTGCCGTCGCCGCGCTGCTTCTGTTCGCCGCCCTGTTCACATTGACCGGCACTCCGGTCAGGGCACAGGAAGCGCCCCAACAATTTTCCTGGAAAAAAACCGCGGACCGCATCGACTTTGATTGTCGGATCGTCGAAGGCAGGTTGCTGGGAACTGTGGAGGTAAGCGTTCGCGCCGAAGCAGGCGACCGCTTTCCGTTTCTTCAAGCACCCGCCGTGTTGGGCGAGTTCAAGGGTGAAGGGCTGCGGGTACTGCGCGAAAAAGAGGATGATGGCAGGCTTGTGTATCTTTTGCAGGCCGATCAAGCAGGCGTGTTCACGGCGAAGGCCCGATTTGAAATGCCGCTCGCCAATCCGCAGCAAGGCTGGCTGCTTCCTTGTGCGGTGGCGAGCATGCGCAGTTTGAAAATCCGCTGGGACGAGGGAGGCTGGGAACTTTTTTCCCCTGCCGCCGCCCGGACCACGACACTCGCTGGTCTAACGGAAAATGAAAGCGGGGCGTCGATGGTGCTCAGGCCCGCCGCGATTGTCGAAATGAAAGTGCGCGCTAGGCAGCGCGATGCAAGCGCGGAGAAGTCGGTGTTTTTTGTCGAGGCCTCGCATTTGATGATGCCGCTTCCCGGGGTCGTCAATGGCCGCCATGCCTTTCAAATCAGGCCTTCCCAGGGGCGGGTAACGGAGCTGACGATGATGGTGCCGTCAGGGTTCACCGTGAGCGATGTCGGCGAGGGGCCCACGGGCGAATGGCGCTTTGACCCGGTGAAGTCGGAACTCCATGTCGCGATCGAACCGGCGCAGGTCAGTGCATTTTCCTTCACGGTGCAAACCCAGCGCGGCACTTCGGCGTTGCCGATGGACATGGACTTGCAGCCGCTGCGGCTTGTGGGCGCGGCTGGTGAGGTCGGCACGCTGGCACTGGCGTTTGGCGACGATGCCCAACCCGAAAAAGCGGAGATCAAGGGATTGTCGCTGGTGAACCCCGACGATTTCAACAAGAAAATGCTGCCGCGCGACAAGGATGGCAAGGCTTTGGCGGTTGTGCAGCAGGTTTACCGCTACGGCGGCGGTGAAGCCTCGCTCAAACTCCGCGTCGCTCCGGTTGCTCCGGAAATGCGAGCGGAATCGTGGCAGGTTCTCTCGTTAGGCGATGACCGCATTCTGCTGGCCGCCGATTTCGCAGTCACCATAACCCGCGCCGGCATTTTCCGGCTGCTGATGGAGATTCCCGAGGGCATGGAAATCGAAAGCGCGTCCGGCGACTCGCTTGGACACTGGACGGAATCGATGGTCGATGGCAAACGCCTGATGACACTGCATTTGCGTGGTCGCACGATGGGTCTGCAAAATTTTCACATCACGCTGACTGGTGCGGCGACGGGGGCGAAGCCAAAATGGTCGACGCCGCGCATCGTGCTGCGCGAAGCGACACGCGAGTCGGGAATCATGACCATCGTGCCGGATGCCGGCATGCGGGTGAATGTGGTGGAACGCAACCATGTTTCCGCGCTGGACCCGCGCGAACTGGGCACCGCACCGCAGGAGCATGCCAGCGCCGCCTTGAAACCGGGTGCCCTTGCATTCCGGCTTTTGCAAACCGATTGGAAACTGGAACTTCAGATCGACGAATTGGAACCATGGGTCACCGCCCAGGTGCTGCACGATGTGGTGGTGCGCGAGGGACAGATCAGCACGAAAATCAATCTGATCTATCGGATCGAAAACGCCGCGATGAAAACAATGCGCGTCCGCATTTCCGGTCTAACGGAAATGAGCAGCGCCACCGTGCGCGCCGCTGGTCCGGCCGTCGCGGATTTTGTCAAGGTCGCGGACGAAAAGGATCTGTGGGAACTGCGCTTCCAACAAAGCGTTTCCGGAAACACCCAGGTGGACATCGAGTTCCAACAACAACTCAAGGACGAGGCGATCGATTCCATCCATCCGGTGAATCTCGAAAACGCGAGACAGGTGGCGTATTTCGTCGCCGTGCGCGCCGGAGGTCGCATGGAACTCCTCACCAATGAGGCTTTGCCCGAAGGATGGCTGCGCAGCGACTGGGCCGTTTTGCAATCGGCGCTGCCGAAACTGCGCAATACTCCGGTGCCCACGCTGTCCTACAAGGTGGCCGATGCCAAGAATCCGCTGACATTGAAATTCCAGCGTCATCAACTGGCCGACGTGCAGAAGATGCGGGTCACCGAGGGATCGTTGACGACCTTGATTTCGTCGAAAGGAGAATCGCTGACAGCGGTCAATCTGCAAATGCAGGTTGCGGAGAAAGGAACCGTGCGGTTGCGTTTGCCCAAGGCTTCCGCGCTCTACAATGTGCTGGTCAACGATGAGGGGGCCTCGCTGGTGAAGGAAGGTGACGAGTGGTTGTTCTATGTTTTCCCTTCCCCGGACGGCAGCAAGCCGGCGAGCTTGCGTTTTGTGTACGCCGCCGATGCCAACAAGCTGGTGCTGGAAGGTCCGTCGCTCAATGTGCCGATGGAAAACCTTACCTGGCGCGTGCTGATTCCCGAGGGCTGGCGACTGTCAGGTCACGAGGGAGATTTCGATCTCAAGGAAAGTCGAGTTGCGGGTTCGTTCCGTTTGGAAAACTACCAGGAGTTCGTTAGCAATCGCAAGGAATCGAGTTCGAAGGACGCCGTGGCCCTGCTTGAACAGGCGAATGCATGGATCAACCAGGGTGATCAGGAAAAAGCCTCGATCGCCCTGGGCAATGCCTCGCGCAACAGCCAGCTTGATGAGGCATCCAATGAGGACGCGCGGGTGCAACTCCGCCAGTTGAAAACCCAGCAGGCGGTGCTGGGCCTGAACACCCGCCGACAAAGGTTGTTTCTCGACAACAAGGCCGATGCCGTTGGCAATCAGCAGCTCGAACAGGCCGCCAACATCAACCCGGTCCTGCAAGGCCGTTACAATTATGATCCCAAACAATTCGACCGTTTCACCGAGGGCAACTCGGCGGATGAAAACGCCGCGTTGAAGGCCATCGCGAACCGCATTGTCACCCAGCAGCTTGCCGTCGAACCGGTGCCGTCGGGATTGGAAATCGCCGTGCCCAAACGCGGTTCGGTGCTGACGTTCGCCCGCAGCATCCAGGTCGATGGTGCCAAACCGATGAGGATCGAACTGGATTTGCAACGCAAGGATGCCGACAACCGCACATTGGTCTATGTGATCTGCGCTCTGTTGGGCGTGATGATCGCCTGTGGCTTGCGCTCATGGCACATTGCGAAGGTTTGATTTTTTTCACCGGCGCTCATCTAAGCAAATTGGGAATATGCTTGCATATCGGTCCTCAGTCGGTATCTCTCGCTGGTCGAATTGTTTTCTTGGTTGCCCGTAAAGTGAACAGAATCAACGTTTTGACTCTGTGCGGCGAGCGCACTCGGGCAAGTTGACTGGCAACGGACTTGATAGACAGCTATGAACCACAAAAATGTTGAACGCAACATTGGATCCTCACCTTCAGAGCCGCGGAGTGAGGTTTCCGCGTCCTCGTTTGCCAAAATAAGAAGGACTTATGATCGGCAGGCCTTTGGTACGGGGCGGAAGCGGAAGCGCAAGACGCGTCGCAACAAAAGGTTCCGCATGTATCTGGGCATTGTTTTCGTGGCGGTGGCCGGTTTTTTTGTCATGGCCGTCACCAAGCTGATCTATGCGCGGATCACCGAGGAGCCGAAAACCATGTCTTTTGTTGACATCGATGCAGAGCAGGAGCAGGTGAGCGTGCCTCATCCCGACATGGCGGCCTGTTTGGAACTCGTGAATGCCGTTCATGCGGCGAATACCGCCGAAGAATTGCGGGGTTTTGTGGTGCTCCGGCGCCTTGGCTCCGAGCAGGCTTTTGATCTTTTCACCCAGTGGAAAAAAGACGCGGGCGAAGTCGCTGCGGTGGATTGGATAGGGTCCGTGGAAAACAACGGACTGTCGATGGAGATGGTGACAGTGCGCTACAAGATAGGAAAAAAAGCCATCGCCTATATCAGGCTCAATGATCGAAACGAGTGGTGCGTGGATCTGGAATCGATGTTGCAATACTGCAGTGAGCCAATGGAGAAACTTCTTTCGAAAGACGATGTTTCTGCCGTGGTCCGCGTGCTGGTAGCTACCGACTTTTATTACAACGGTCAATTTGCCGATTCCAAAGAATGGATGAACATATCGATGTTGTTTCCCGGCGACTTCGAAAAACTCCAGGGTTATGTGAAGCTCGATTCCCCCAGTCATCTGGCCCTGAAGGATCTGATGCGCGATCGCAAAGCCGCCTCGGTGCTTCTCGAAATCTCCCGTCGCTCAAGCATGCTGCCCAAACAATACGAGATCAAAGCCGTCATTGCCATGGGCTGGGTGGAGTCGGATATCGTTTACAGCGATCAATTTCAAAAAAATGCGCAAGCGGACAAAGAATGACTGTCGGCGTGATTTCAACGGAGAAAGGGTTGATTGAGGAGCGCTGCGAAAAGCACGACCTGCGGAATCGACAGCAGTGGCAGGATCAAGGCGCTGAGCCAGCGGCCGGTGGTGCTTTTCAGTGCCATGATTTCCGTGTAGTCGGACGCTGCCCCGGCCATCAGAAATGCAAAGGCATTGCCCGGCGCTCCGGCACCGTGAAACAATTCGGCGGCGAGCGGCGATGATCCTTCACTGCATACCTCCAACAGGGACGTGGTGAGCAGCGTCAGCATGAGCCCTGCAAATGTAGGTCCATAGTTCTGATGCAGGAAGTGTTCGGGCACGAAAGCCTTGACGAGCCCGGTGAGCACGAAACCCGCGAGAATCCAGCGCAGGATCATGCGCGAATCCCTGATCCCGGTCAGCAGCAGGCTGCCGAGGTTTGCCGGGTTCGGTGAAAGCGCGCGGGCCATCTCCCGCAGCGAAGCGCGCAGGGAAACATTCCGGGGCAGGGTGATGCTGTTGACATTGGCGGGCAACTTGCCGCGATGGGTGAGATATTCCACCACGAAACCGGTGATTGCGGCAATGACGGCGGACAGCAGCAAATAGGCGAGCATCCATTTCCAGCCGATCAGCGCGGCGAGCAACAGCGTCAAAGACAGCGAGTTCCACGGGCTGGCGATGAGAAACGCGATCGTTTGACCGAGCGAGGCCCCGCGTTTGTAGAGGCCCATGCCAACCATCAGAATCCCGTGATTGCAGAGGTCGAGCATCACTCCGGCTCCGATGGCACGGAAGATTCCCGACATCGTGCCGGGCTTGCCGAGTATTGCGGCGACCAGTTCCTTGGGGGTCTTCGAGAGCACCGCCATCGCGATGATCCCGGCGGCCACCGCCCACCACGCTTGGGAAGCGAGCTGGGTGCAGGTGAGTGAAAATTTTTCCAACCAAGCCGGGGCGGTGGGGAAAAACAGGCGCACGGCAACCCCGCAGACAAACAAAACAAGCGACACCCAGAGCACGTAGTCGAATCGACGATCCGGTGCGTCGCAGCACGACGCTTGGCTCTCTGTCGCAGAAAAATCAGCGCTGAGCAGGTCGAAGGCAGGAACATTCACGTGCTCGATTTTTTTTCCGGCACCACCTGAGCCGCCACAACAGTCGGACATGCCGATATGGTAGTCGGACAACGCCAAAGCGCACGGGAATTTTTCGGATTCTTCGCGGTCGTTCTGCTTGACCTGTCCGGCATGGCTGGCTAGATAACCGCATGGCAACAATTTACGAAGGCAAGGCGAAGCGCTTGTGGACCACGGACGACCCGCAGGTGCTGCGCATGGAGTTCAAGAACGATGCCACCGCTTTCAATGGCGAGAAAAAGGCCCAGTTTGAAAACAAGGGACGACTCAACAATACCATCAGCACATTGATTTACGGGCAACTCGAGCGTGCGGGAATCCCGACGCATTTTGTGCGCCAGATCGACGACACCAATGTGCTCGTGAAAAAAGTCTCGATCATCATGGTTGAGGTGATCGTTCGCAATGTTTCCGCCGGAAGTTATTGCAAGCGCACCGGCCAATCGGAGGGACTGGCATTTTCGCAACCGATCATCGAATTTTCCCTGAAGAGCGATGAACTCGGCGACCCGCTGGTCAATGACGACTACATTCGCGAACTGCATCTGGCTTCGCCCGCCGACATGGCATTCCTGCGGGCCTCGGCCCTCAAGGTGAACGAGTTTCTAACCGCGCTGTTCGCCAGGGTCGGCTTGCGTTTGATCGACTTCAAACTCGAGTTCGGCCGCCTCGAAGCCGATCCTTCGGTGATTGTTCTCGCCGACGAAATCAGTCCCGACGGATGCCGTCTTTGGGACATCGCCACCGGGGAAAAAATGGACAAGGACCGCTTCCGTCGCGACCTCGGCGGAGTGATGGAGGCGTATGAGGAAGTTCTGAAACGATTGCAGGAATTGTCATGATTGTGGAATGTGAAGTGACCAGGAAAAACCAGCACGCCGGCGATGCGGATGCCTTGTTGTACACGCCGTTGAAAGCAGGTCTGACGATGAAGCACAGTCGGATTTATGATTTCGACTTCGAAGGTGACGCCGCGGCGCTGATGGAATTCGCCCGCGCCGTGCTGGTCGACGAAGTAAGCCAGGAAATGAGCGCGGACAAGGCACCCGCGGTGCAGGGCGCGCTTTTTCACATTGATTATTCGATGAAACCGGGCGCGCTTGATTTGGAAAAGGAGGCGATCATGAATTATTACCGCGGTCGCAGTGGTGATGCTTTTGTTCTGCGGCAACTGCACATCGCACAACGCATCTACATCTTCGGCAGCGGCGATGTCGCCGCGCTGTCGGCGCGATTCGTCAAGGACATCGTCAATCCCGCGATCCACAAACATCAGGTGATTGTCTGATATTTCCACTGGCAAGAATGCCATTCACCGCTACCTTCGCGCGTGGCAAAAAAAAGAGAACAGGGAGCGTTGATCCGCATAGTCGGTGCCAGGCAGCACAATCTGAAATCGCTGGACCTCGACATTGCCCACGGCACGCTGACCGTTGTGACCGGTCCCTCGGGATCGGGAAAATCATCGCTGGCATTTCACACGTTGTACGCGGAAGGGCAGCGCCGCTACGTGGAAACATTTTCCCCTTACATCCGGCAGTTTTTCGACCGCATGGACAAGCCGGATGTGGAATCGATCGAGGGAATTCTGCCGGCCATTGCGATCGAACAAAAAAACCATGTCCGCAGCACCCGCTCCACGGTCGGCACTCTAACGGAAATCAACGACTATTTGAAAGTGTTTTTCGCCCGCGCTGCGAGGGGATACGATCCGCACAGTGGCGAAGAAATCCGTCCGGATTCGCCGGAGTCCGCAATTTTATGGTTGCGGGAGAACAAAGCCGGGCAGGCGATGTTGGTTTGCTTTTCCGTCAAGGTTCCGGCCGCTGCCAGCCCGGTGGATTTTTTCCCGATGCTCGCGCAGCAGGGATTCATGCGGGTGCTTCTCTATGGGGAAATCTGCCGCACCGATGAACCGGAGTTGTGCAAGCACGCCCAACTTCCCGCGGAGATTCTGGTCGTGCAGGATCGGCAGACAGTCGCGAAAACGAAATCCGCCCGCTTGTTGGAGTCGCTCGAAGCCGCCGCGTTGCACGGACGGGGACGTTTCACCATCGCGCCTGCCGACGATTTGATCGCTGGCATGAAAACCTTCAGTCATGATTGGGTCAATCCCGCCACCGGGTTCCGGCTTTGCGAACCGAGTGCGGGATTGTTTTCCTTTAACAGTCCGCGCGGCGCTTGTGAAAAATGTCGAGGTTTCGGTCGGGTCATCGGCATCGATCTGGCGAAAGCGGTTCCCGATCCCTCGCTGTCGATCCGCGGAGGTGTCATCAAACCGTTTCAAGGTGAGCGCGGCGGGGAATGCCAGCGCGACCTGCTCCGTTGCTGCAAAGCACGGGGTATCAGTGTCACCACCCCATGGGAGGATCTGTCGGACGAGGATCGCGAGTGGATCAACTACGGGGAAGGTGGCGACCCCGATGAAAATTACCGCGACGGCTTGTGGTACGGGATCAAGGGATTTTTCGACTGGATGGAGACCAAGGCCTACAAGATGCACGTGAGGGTGTTTCTCTCCCGTTACCGATCCTACACCGAGTGTCCCGCCTGCCGGGGCAAACGATTGCGACCCGAGGCCCTGTGTTTCCGGGTCGATGGCATGTCCCTTCCCGAGATCTGGCAAATGCCGGTCAACCGGCTGGCCGGGTGGTTCGATCGGTTCAAAACAAATGAACCAGCGTTGGAACGGGTGCGCTTGGAGATTCACTCGCGCCTGCGCTATCTCGATGATGTCGGTCTTGGTTATCTCACTCTCGACCGCCAGACACGCACCCTGTCCGGCGGCGAAATGGAACGGGTCAACCTGACCACCTGCCTCGGGGCGGCGTTGACGAACACGCTTTTTGTTCTCGATGAGCCGACCGTCGGTTTGCATGCACGCGACATCCAACGGCTGGTGACAGTCATGAAAGGACTGCGCGACAAAGGAAATACGCTGGTCGTGGTGGAGCACGAAGAAGCGGTGATGGTCGCCGCGGATGAAATCATCGACCTCGGTCCCGGGGCCGGGGACTTCGGTGGTCAACTCGTCTATCAGGGGCCGGCGGTGAATGCGCGGCAACAACAGGGCACCATTCCCTGGCTCGATGGGCGAAAGTCGATTCCCTTGCCCACGAAGCGTCGTGCACCGGGAAATCAGGAAATCGTGATTCGCGGAGCGAGCCTGCACAACATCAGAAAGCTCGATTTCACATTGCCCTTGGGAATGTTCGTATGCATGACCGGCGTTTCCGGCTCCGGCAAATCCACCCTGGCTCACAATGTTCTCTATCTGAACCTCCTGCGCAAACTGGGCAAAGAGCAGAGCGGGGAATCCGCCGCCGCATCGATCAAAAGCCTCACCGGTTCGCAGTATCTAACGGATGTGCTGCTGGTCGATCAAACATCGCTGGCGCGCACGCCTCGCTCGACACCCGCCGTGTTTTGCGGTGCGTTCGAACTGCTGCGCCAGTTGATGGCCGAAACGGACCAGGCCCGCGCTTCGTCGATCCAGGCGGGATATTTTTCCTTCAATTCCGGGGAAGGACGCTGCGACCGCTGCACCGGGGCGGGTTATGAAAAAGTAGAAATGCAGTTTCTCAGCGACATCCAGGTGACCTGTCCGGATTGCAATGGCCGCCGCTACCGGCCCTCGGCCCTGGAATTCACTCTGGCGGGAAAATCAATCGCCGACATCCTCGAGCTGACGGTTTCCGCGGCACTCGAATTTTTGCAGGAATTGAACAAGGCATCCACCAAAAAGTCCACCTCGCTGGCCCGAAAAACCAGCGAGTTGCTGCTGCCACTCGAACGTGTCGGACTCGGCTATCTGCGCCTCGGCCAGCCGCTAAACACCTTGAGCGGCGGTGAATCGCAGCGATTGAAACTCTGTCAGTTGTTGGATCCGAAAACCGGCGGGGGCAAGCTGTTGATTCTCGATGAACCAACGACGGGACTGCATTTTTCCGATATCGCGACTCTGTTAGGCGTGTTCCAGCAACTCGTCGATGCCGGAAACAGCCTGCTGGTGATCGAACATCAATTGGATGTCATGGCCGCGGCCGACTGTTTGATCGACCTCGGTCCCGGCGCGGGCGAGGAAGGCGGGCAGATCATCGCCGCAGGACCTCCGGAAAGCGTGGCGCAGAGCGGATCCGAAACGGCGCATTATCTGCGTGGAAAACTGGGAATGAAAATGCCAGCCGTGCGACCACAGCGATTGAAATCGGTGGAGAGCCAACCACAGCGCAATGAAATCTCCCTGCATGGCGCACGACACCACAACTTGAAAAATGTCTCGCTTAATATTCCTCGCGATCAGTTCGTGGTCATTTCCGGTTTGAGCGGGTCGGGGAAATCGACGCTGGCATTCGACATTCTTTTCGCCGAGGGGCAGCGGCGTTTTCTCGACTCGATGTCGGCCTATGCACGACAGTTCGCCGATCAGTTGGAAAAACCGGAAATCGACCACCTGAGCGGGTTGCCGCCGACGGTTGCGATCGAACAACGCATTTCCCAGGGCGGTGGCAAGTCGACGGTGGCCACGATCACCGAGGTCTGGAATTTCATCCGTCTTCTGTATGCCAAGCTCGGCACTCGCCATTGCTGCGGCCACCCGGTCGAGAAACAATCGTTGAGTGCAATGGAGCAAACGCTGCGCCTTGCGGTGAAAAAGGGTCCGGTGAAATTGTTCGCCCCGCTGATCCGCGGTCGCAAGGGCTATCACAACGAAGTCGCGGAGTGGGCCTTGAAACACGGCTATCATGTCATGTTGGCGGATCGCAAGATCATCGAGGCGGAGAATTTCCAACGCTTGGAACGATTCAAGGAACACGATGTCGATGTCATGATCGCGGAGTTCCATTCCGATTCTGAGCCGATCGCCGAGAAACTGGAGGAAGCATTGAAAATCGGCAAGGGCACGGTGAGGCTTCTAACAGCCGACAAAAGGTTTCACGTTCTTTCCTCAAGCCAGTCATGCGCAACCTGCGGCACTTCGTATGAAGACCTCGACCCCCGCGATTTTTCTTTCAACTCGCCGCATGGCTGGTGTCCCGAGTGTCGAGGTTACGGCAAGGTGCCGCACAAACACCGTGCTCTTGATGCGTCGCGATTCGACTCGATGCTGGCCGCGGAGGTTGACGATGAGCGCTCGATGGAGCGCATGGACGACGACGAACTGGTCACTTGTCCCGGTTGCAAGGGCGTGCGCTTGAATGCGGCATCCCGACAGGTGCAATTGGAGCATCGTGCGATCGAATCCCTATCGCGGCTTTCCATCGCCGAGGCCGCGGGTTATTTCGATACCCTGAGTTTCACAGAAAAACGCCGGCAGATGATCGCACGCGACATCATTCCCGAGATTCACCAGCGCCTGCGTTTCCTTGCGAATGTCGGGCTCGGCTACCTGCAATTGGATCGCTCGGCGCGCACGCTTTCCGGAGGTGAAAGCCAGCGCATCCGCCTCGCGGCGCAGTTGGGTTCGAACCTTCGCGGCGTGCTGTATGTTCTCGATGAACCGACGATCGGCCTTCATCCGCGCGACAACGCCGCATTGCTGGACACCCTGGTGGCTTTGCGCGACCGCGGAAATTCGCTCGTAGTGGTGGAGCACGACGAGGACACCATCGCCCGTGCCGACTGGCTGATCGACCTCGGTCCTGCGGCTGGCAGGCTCGGCGGACAGGTGGTGTATGAGGGCAAACCACCACGTTTGGGTGCTCGCATGGGCAGCAAAGCGGCACGGGAAATTTCCCCCACTTTGCGGGCCATGGCCATGCATTCCACGCACCCAAGCCGAGGTGAGCGCCGGCCGGTCGGAAAAAATCGCACGTTTCTCTCGCTCGACGGCTGCCACGCCAACAACCTGAAAAAGATCGGCGTGAAAATTCCGTTAGGGTGTCTGACGGTGCTCACCGGTGTTTCCGGTTCGGGAAAATCCTCGCTGATGCACGGCTGCATTGCCGTTGCGGCGCGAAAATCCAAATCCGCCAAATCATCGCCGCCTCCCTTCACCCGCAGCGCCCATTTCGATTTGCTGGAAGCGGTTTACGAGGTCGATCAATCACCCATCGGCAAAACCTCGCGATCCTGTCCCGCAACCTACGTCGGTATTTTCGATGACATCCGCAAGGTTTTCGCCCAGTTGCCTGAGTCGCGCGCTCGAGGCTACGAGGCCTCGCGATTTTCGTTCAATACCGATGGCGGACGCTGCGAAGAGTGCAAAGGCAACGGCCGGATCAAACTGGAAATGGATTTCCTGCCTTCGACATGGGTGCCCTGCGAGGTTTGCCAGGGCGAGCGTTACAACAGCGCCACGCTCGAAGTTGCCTATCGCGACAAGTCAATCGCCGATGTGCTCAACATGACCATCGAGGAGGCGGCGGCCTTTTTTGCAACCCACAGCCGACTGGCCGAACCGCTGCGGCTGCTCAATGAAACCGGTCTCGGCTATCTGACAATCGGCCAGGCCTCGCCGACGCTTTCGGGTGGCGAAGCCCAGCGCATCAAGCTTGTCAGCGAAATCGCCCGCGGTCGCTCGCTGCGCAAGCGCATGGCGACCCTCGGCAATGCGAAAGGCAATCTTTATCTGATCGAGGAGCCCACCGTGGGACTTCATCTCGAGGACGTGCGGCGTTTGATCGACGTCATGCATCGCATGGTTGACGAAGGTCACACGCTCGTTGTCATCGAACACCACATGGCGCTGGCGGCCGAGGCCGACTGGGTGATCGATCTCGGCCCCGAAGCCGGTGAGGGCGGGGGCCAACTGGTGGCACAGGGTCCGCCGGAAAAAGTCGTCCTTTGCAAACAATCCCGCACCGCACCATTTCTCGCCGCCCAGTTGGGTGACCAAACCGTAACACAGTTTTGACAGGTTGGCACGGCGATCAAGCTAGGGAAAGGATTGACAAGAAATGTCGCAATCAAAAAGGTAGGGAACGATCTCCGAGCGTTCCGGTGGGGGACGGTCGCGGATCACCCTAACCTGATCTACCTTCACCCCACGCCCTCGTGCGCCAAAAACGCCGATGAGTCAGGAAGGAAGATGACCCGTCAACCATCCTGCCCCCACCGGATCGCTAGGAACAGCGTTCCCTGCCTTTGAGCATCTCCCTGGCTTGATCGCCGTGCAAATACTTTCACGGCGATCAAGCTAGGGAAAGGATTGACAAGAAATGTCGCAATCAAAAAGGCAGGGAACGATCTCCGAGCGTTCCGGTGGTGGACGGTCGCGGATCACCCTAACCTGATCTGCCTTCACCCCACGCCCTCGTGCGCCAATAACGCCGATGAGTCAGGAAGAAAGATGACCCGTCAACCATCCTGCCCCCACCGGATCGCTAGGGACAGCGATCCCTGCCTTTGAGCATCTCCCTAGCTTGATCGCCGTGGACAGGTTGGTGCAATTTTTGATTTGACCCAGTCTCGGTTCTTTAGTAGATCGAATGAAGT
>CAMAQB010000011.1 GCA_945860285.1 Akkermansia muciniphila
GGCAAGGCCCCATACTAACCGTTAGATTTCCTGATATACATTAATTTCAGAAATTAGTGAAAATCAACTACCAAATCAAGTGTTAGCTCGACCTGAAAGTCCACATATTGATTTTGAGCGGAATTTTAAGTCAGACAGACTGCTAGGGACAGCGATTCCTGCCTTTGAGCATCTCCCTGGCTTGATCGCCGTGAGGAAGCGGATCGGGCCATGGCGCGGAGGATCTTCCCAGTTCAGCATTTTACATCATGAGCAACTCTCAAAAAACAGCTGTAGTAACCGGCGGTGCGGGTTTTGTCCCATCTCATCTGATTGATCGTTTGTTGGGCGACGGCTTGAAAGTCGTTGCGCTCGATAACTTTGTCACGGGAAACGCCCGCAACATCGAACACCTGGCGCAACGTCCGGAGTTTTCGTTCATTGAGCATGACGTTTCCGAACCGTTCGATGTCGATGGTCCGGTGGACTACATTTTCCACATGGCATCTCCCGCGAGTCCCATCGATTACGTGCAGATTCCGCTGGAAACCCTCAAGGCCGGCTCGTATGCCACGCACAACGCCCTTGATCTGGCGTTGCGGAAAAAGGCTTCGTTTCTGGTCGCTTCAACCTCGGAAGTTTACGGTGACCCCGAGCTTCATCCCCAGCAGGAAAGTTACTGGGGCAATGTCAATCCCATCGGGATTCGCAGTTGTTATGATGAGGCCAAGCGCTATGCCGAGGCCGTGACCATGGCGTATCATCGGGCTCACGGGCTCGATACGAAAATTGTCCGCATTTTCAACACCTACGGCCCGCGGATGCGTCTTGATGATGGTCGAGTCGTGCCCGCGTTCATCGGTCAGGCCCTGCAGGGGGAGCCGATGACCATCTTCGGCGATGGCTCACAAACGCGCTCGTTTTGTTACGTCTCCGATCTGGTGGAGGGAATTTGGAAACTGGCCCAAAGTGATTTTCATGAACCGGTGAACTGCGGCAATCCGCATGAAATGACCATCCGCGAGTTTGCCGAGGCAATCGCCCGGCATTGTGGGATCGAACTGGTATTGGATCAACGACCGCTGCCGCCCGATGATCCAAAACTGCGGCGTCCGGATATCAGCAGGGCCAAAAGTTTGCTGGCATGGGAGCCTGTTGTTTCTTTTGATGAGGGCATCAAGAAAACGATTGATTATTTCCGCGGAATCGTCGCCGCAACAGCCATCTGAATGCAGTGAGTCCCGATGCCTTGAATGGCTCGTTGCGTAATCCTACCTCCCATCATGAAAGTTACCAAAATCTGCTGCATCGGCGCCGGTTATGTCGGCGGTCCCACCATGGCGATGATTGCCTACAAGTGTCCGCACATCACTGTGAACGTCGTCGATATCGATGAAAAACGGATTGCCGCGTGGAACTCGGATCAACTGCCCGTGTACGAGCCTGGACTGGATGAGGTGGTGAATGCCTGCCGTGGGAAAAACCTGCACTTCTCCACCCGGGTTCGCGAGAACATCCGCGCAGCGGACGTGGTGTTCGTGTCCGTGGGCACTCCTACTAAAACCTACGGCGCCGGCGCGGGTCGCGCGGCGGATTTGTGCTATGTCGAATCGGCCGCCAGGATGATCGCGGAAGAAGCCGAGGGACCGACGATCGTTGTTGAAAAGTCGACCATACCGGTGCGAACGGCGGAGGCGATGCGAACCATCCTTGAATCCAATTCCCAATCAGGAATGTTCCAGGTTCTTTCCAATCCCGAATTTCTTGCGGAAGGCACAGCGGTGCAGGACATGGAGAATCCGGATCGCATTCTGATCGGAGGTGACCAGACACATGAAGGACTCGCGGCCATCGCATGCCTGGTCGACGTCTATGCAAACTGGGTTCCGCGCGAAAAAATCCTCACCACCAATACTTGGTCGTCCGAGCTTTCGAAGCTGGTCGCCAATGCATTCCTGGCGCAGCGGATTTCCTCGATCAATTCCATTTCAGCATTGTGTGAAAAAACCGGTGCGAATGTCGAGGAAGTCGCGAGGGCGATCGGCTGCGACTCGCGGATCGGTTCCAAGTTCCTCAAGTCCTCCGTTGGTTTTGGTGGTTCGTGTTTTCAGAAGGACATCCTCAATCTCGTTTACCTGTGCGAGCACTTCGGGCTCCCCGACGTTGCGAAATACTGGAACGAGGTGATCCGGATGAATGACTGGCAGAAATCGCGCTTTTCCCAGAATATCGTCCACACCCTTTTCAATACGGTGTCGGGCAAAAAAATCGGCGTTCTTGGCTTCGCTTTCAAAAAGGACACCAACGACACCCGCGAATCGGCGGCGATCTATGTGGTGCGCGATCTGCTGATGGAAAACGCACGCGTCAGTCTTTACGACCCCAAAGTCCGGAGGGAGACGATTTTACAAGACCTGGCTTATGTGGGTGTGCCGGAACACTTGCTGGCCAGTCATTTGCACTTTGCCAGTGATGCGGTAACGGCGCTCGACCAGGCGCACGCGATGGTCGTGCTCACCGAGTGGGATGAATTCCGCCATCTTGATTTCGCATCAATCTATCAACGCATGGTCAAACCGGCTTTTGCCTTCGACGGCCGCAACGTCCTGCCTGCGGTCAAAATGCGTGAACTCGGCTTCCAATTGTATTGCATTGGCCAGGGGAAATCTCCTGGTGGTTGAGTGCTGTTTTCAAACATCGGTTAGCCATGGCACAGCCTAACATGAATGTGATTCTCGCGGGCGTGGTCCCGCCGCCGGTGCACGGAGCTTCGTTGGCGACGCGGGCGTTGTTTGATGCCGATTTGTCCCCGGTTCGCAAGCATTTGCTGGAAATCCGCTCGAGCAAGAACTTGCAGGAAATCGGTCGTGCATCGTGGGGAAAGTTGTTCGGCTTGATTGGTTTGGTGGTTCGCTGCATTCGATTGAAATTCCGCAGCAAGGCGCAGGTGCTTTATTACACTCCTGGCAGCGCGGGTTTCGTGCCGTTTGTGCGCGACTTGGTTTTTTTGGGTTGCTGCCGTGTTTTTTTCCGTCGCACCGTACTGCATTATCACTCGGGCGGGTTGAATGACTATCTCGCGCGAAGTTGGTGGCGGCGCCACTGTGGCCGGTGGATCTATGGGCGCAAGGCATGGGCACTGACGCTTTCCAAACATGTTGCTGTTCCGAGTATTGACTTCGGTGCCGAGCGCGAATACGAAGTGCCGAATGGTCTGAACATCGATTCGCCCTCGCAGCTCAAAAAACAATCGGAATTTCTGCGGATTTTGTTTCTGGGCAATCTTTACGAAGAAAAGGGCATCTTTGATTTGTTGCTTGCTTGCCAGCAGATCGTGTCTTCGACGACGGCCAGGATCCATTTGCAATATGTCGGCAAATGGCCCGACGATGCCACTGCGGAAAAATTCCGTCGGCTTGTTGCAAAAACGCAATCGCTCGAACATCTGCAAATTCCGGAACCAACCGCGTTGTATGGTGATGACAAATGGTCGGCTTATGCACAATCCGATTTGTTTGTGTTTCCCTCTTACTACGGATCGGAAAATTTTCCTCTCGTATTGGTGGAAGCCATGGCCAGTGGTTTGCCCGTAATCGCTTCCCGTTGGCGCGGCATTCCCTCCGTAGTGGCAGAGGGAGTCACCGGCTTCATTCACGAGCCGCGTAATACAGAAGAACTCCAACAATACATTCAGAAATTCATTGATTCACCCGGGTTGTTAGCCACGATGGGCCAGGCCGCCAAAAGTGCATACCAGGAGAGATTGACTTTCGAAAAACACCGTGATCAAGTCGTGGGCATACTCCGCGATGCCTGTCTTGGCTGATTTCCCGAAATAAAGCATGAACATGAATTCTGGGGCCTTGGATTTGCCGGATGACAGGCAATTGGCGATATGGAAGGAAATGACCAGGGAAAAAAAGCTTGAGGTATTCCAGGCAATCATGCGGCAGGCGAGGCAGATGAAGCGCTCCTGCCTGAGGCAGCAATTCCCTGATGCCGGCGAGGATGAGATTGACCGCAAGCTTGCCCGGATTTTTCTTTATGCAAGAACTTGATCTCATTCAATGTTTTGTTCTGCCGATTGAAAATGCAGGCATGGAATATATGATATCCGGTTCTGTCGCCTCCTCTTTGCTCGGGGAACCGAGGTTCACCGCCGATATCGACATTGCCTTGTTTCTCTCTCGCGAGCAACGTGATGAATTGCCTGGTGTGTTCCCTGCGGATCATTTTTATCTTCCGCCGCGCGAGGTGATCGAAATCGAGTGCGAGCGTGAAGTTCGTGGGCATTTCAATATGATTCATCATGCAACTGGCATGAAGGCGGATGTGTATCCCTCACGAAATCATCCATTTCTTCCTTGGGCTCTCAAAAACAAATTGCGCTTTCCGTATGGTGATTCATTGATCACTTTGGCCCCGGCAGAGTATGTGATTCTCCACAAACTTGCCTTTTTTCAAGAAAGCCAGCACGGCAAACACATCAGGGACATTGCTGCGTTATGTCGCATGCAAAACGTTGATCGGGAATTTCTGCGCATCGCCACGCAGCAACTGCATCTGGGCAACGAATGGCATACAGTCATCTCTTCTCTTGATTCGTAACTACTTTCCATTACCATTTCACACAATCATTCAATCCAACACATGAGCAAAAAAATACTGGTCGCCGGCGGCGGCGGATTCATCGGAGGAGAACTCGCAAGGGTTCTTCTGAGTCGTGGTCATCAAGTCGTGGTGGCCGATATCAAACCTCTCGACAAGTGGTATCAACTGCACCCGCAGGCGGAGAATCACGTGCTTGATCTCGAGGATAAAGCCAACTGCTACAAAGTTGCGGCAGGCTGTGACGAAGTCTATAATCTCGCCTGCAACATGGGCGGCATGGGCTTCATCACGAAAAACAAAGCACTGTGCATGCTGAGTGTCTTATTGAGCACGCACCTTTTGATGGCCGCCAAAGATTGCGGAGCGAAGCAATACTTCTATTCTTCCTCCGCTTGCGCCTATCCAGATTATCGTCAGGAGGACTCCGCTGTCATCGCATTAAAAGAATCGGATGCTTATCCCGCGATGCCCGAGGACGGTTACGGTTGGGAAAAACTCTTTTCGGAACGCCTGTGCAAACACTTTGAGCAGGACTTCGGTATGAACATCCGGGTTTTCCGTTTCCACAACGTCTATGGCCCGAAAGGCACATGGGACGGCGGACGCGAAAAGGCACCCGCCGCGCTGTGCCGCAAGGTCATCGATGCGATCGAGAAAGGTACGATGGAAGTCGAGATCTGGGGTGATGGCGAGCAAACCCGCTCGTTCATGTACATCGATGACTGCGTTACCGGCATCGACAAGCTCATGGCGTCGTCCTACTCCGATCCCTTGAACCTGGGTCGCAGTGAACTCGTTTCCATCAATGAGACGCTCAGCATCATCGAGCGCATTGCCGGTGTGGAAATGAAACGCAAGTACAAGCTCGACGCGCCTCAGGGCGTGCGTGGCAGGAATTCGGACAACACCTTGATCAAGGAGGTTCTTGGATGGGAGCCCGGGATCGATTTGAAGACCGGCTTGGAGACCACCTACTGGTGGATCAAGGAGCAATATGAGAAACGGCAACGCGGAGAACGCGTTGTTCAGTAACACGGTCGGATAACCGGCGGATATCTGGAAATCATGCTTGCATCATCGAACATCCCCCGGGCCAATGTGCTCGGGGTGGGCATCAGCGCGGTAACTCTGGATGCGGTGATCGCGGAGGTGGATCGCGCCGTCGACTCACCCGCGACTCTTGGTTATGTCACCGTGACCGGCGTTCACGGGGTCATGGAATCGCAGGACGATCCGGAACTGAAGAAAATCCACAATCGCAGTTTTCTCAGCATTCCGGATGGCATCCCGATGGTGTGGATTGGCCGGTGGCAGGGTTTCGATCACATGCGTCAGGTGTGCGGGCCCGAGTTCATGCCAGCCTACATGGCTCATGGTTTGCAACAGAACCGTCGCCACTTGCTTTGGGGGGGAGGCGACGGCGTGGTGGATGTTCTTGAGGCGAAACTGATCGAACGTCACCCGGGCATTCAAATTGTGGGAAAAATCACTCCGCCGTTCCGGCCTCTCAATGATGAGGAGGAACAGCAGTTGGTCGAGCTGATTGTCCGCACGCGGCCCCATTGCTTCTGGGTCGGGTTGAGCACTCCCAAGCAGGAACGGTTCATGGCTTCATTCCTGGAACGACATGCGGACCGCTTGCGTTGCGCGGAGCACGGGTTGTTGTTCTTCGGGGTTGGAGCTGCCTTTGACTTCCAGGCGGGCATTGTTCCGGAAGCACCCCGATGGCTGCGGGGCTCTGGATTCGAGTGGCTCTATCGCTTGTGCACCAATCCGGCGCGACTCTGGAAACGGTATTTGAAAAACAATCCCAAGTTCATCGTGTCGGCCCTGCTTCAGCATACGGATCTGAAGTCATTCCCCATGAATTGATTTCGCACGGCTTTTGCGCCGGGTTAAAGCCGTTGGTGCGCGACTAAATTTTCGCCCGATCTTTGCCATGAAAGTTCCACTTCTGGATGTCAATGCGCAAAACCTTCCCCTTGGGAAGGAATTGCAGGATGCATTCGCCCAGGTGCTTTCGTCCGGGCAGTTCATCATGGGGCCTCAGGTCGAGGCTTTTGAAATGGAATGCGCGAAGCTGCTAGGAGTGAAGCATGCCCTCGCGTGCAGTTCCGGAACCGATGCGCTGTTGCTGGCGCTGATGGCCCTGGGCATCGGTGCCGGTGACGAGGTGATCGTCCCCACCTTCACGTTTTTTGCTTCGGCGGGAAGCATCGCCCGCTGCGGCGCAACTCCCGTGTTCGTCGATGTCTGTCCTGTCTGTTTCAACATCGACACCCGGAAGGCCGCCGCAAAAATCACCGGCAAAACAAAAGCTATCATGCCCGTGCATCTCTTTGGGCAAAGCTGCGATATGGATGCGGTTCGTGAACTGGCGGACCAGCACGGTTTGCATGTCATTGAGGATTGCGCGCAGGCGATTGGCTCCCAGTATAAGGGCCGCTCTTGTGGATCGATGGGTGATTTCGGTGCTTACAGTTTTTTCCCCTCCAAAAACCTGGGCGGTTTTGGCGACGGTGGTTTGCTGGTGACGAACAATGATGAGCTGGCGGACATGGCGCGGATGATGCGCAATCATGGCAGCAAACCGAAATACTACCATTCCGTGATCGGCGGGAACTTCCGCATGGATACCGTGCAGGCCGCTTTGTTGCGGGTGAAATCGCTCCGCTACGACTCCTACACTGCCGGGCGCAGAAACAATGCGGACTATTACACGCGGGCGCTGCTACAACTTCCGGGCGTTGTCCAGGCTGATCCGGCTCATTGCAAGTGTGTCGACTCCCAGCGGCAATGGCTGGATGACAACGACGCCGCAATTGTGCTTCCGGTTGCATACGCGCACAATTTCCCCATCTGGAATCAATACACAATCCGTGTTCTTGGCGCGGGGAAGCGCGATGCTTTGAAGACGCATCTGCTCGCCTACGGCATTGGTTGCGAGGTTTATTATCCGCTCACGATGGATCAACAGGAATGTTTTGCCTACACGGATGATTTCTGCCGCAGCGACTGCGAGGTGGCTCACCAGCTTGCCAATGAAGTCCTCAGCATTCCGATTTATGCCGAGTTGTCCACGCAGCAAATGGAGGCCGTGGTTGCCGCGATTTCCGACTTCCTTGCATGATCCGCTTGATCTTATCTTCCTGAATGCCGCCGTCACGGACGGCATGAACCTACGCCACTATAAGACACATTATGAAAGCCGTTATTTTAGCCGGGGGTCTTGGAACCCGTCTCTCTGAAGAAACCGCACTGCGTCCGAAACCGATGGTCGAAATCGGTGGACGACCGATTCTTTGGCACATCCTCAAAATCTACAGCGCTCATGGCATCAATGATTTCATCATCTGCGCCGGATACAAGGGCTACGTGATCAAGGAATACTTCGCCAACTACTTCCTCCACATGTCCGATGTCACATTCGACATGGCCAACAATTCGATGGAGGTTCATCACAAAAAAGCGGAGCCCTGGAAGGTCACGATTGTTGACACCGGCGATGAGACCATGACCGGAGGACGGATCAAACGTGTCAAACCATATGTCAACGGCGAAGCTTTCTGCTGCACGTACGGCGATGGTGTCGGTGATATCGATGTCACCGCTTTGATTGAGTTCCACAAGTCATCGGGTCTCGAAGCAACACTAACAGGTGTCCAGCCGCCGGGACGTTTCGGCGCACTAAATCTGGAAGGCGATCTGATCGCGTCATTTCAAGAAAAACCCGAAGGCGATGGTTCATGGATCAACGGCGGCTACTTTGTTCTTGAAGCATCTGTTTTTGATCGGATCGAATCCGACAGCACCATTTGGGAGCGTCAACCATTGGAGTCCCTGGCCCACGACCGTCAGTTGGGCATTTTCAAACATAATGGATTCTGGCGACCGATGGATACGCTGCGGGATAAAAGCGAACTCGAGAATCTCTGGGACAACCGCGTTGCTCCCTGGAAGATCTGGTGAGTCTTACGTTTCGAAGACTTTCTTGCCTGAACACTATCAAAATGTTCCACTCCACCTACAGCGGTAAATCCGTTTTGCTCACCGGCCACACCGGTTTCAAGGGTTCGTGGCTTGCACAATGGCTTTTGCACTGCGGTGCGGAACTAGTTGGGTATGCGCTCGACCCCCAGCCTCACGAAGTTCTCTACGACCAACTCGGGATCGGGGCGCGCCTTGTGGCCGATCATCGCGGCGATATCGCCGATCTTGTCCGGTTGACAAGCATCGTGGCGGAACAAAAGCCCGACTTCATCTTCCATCTTGCCGCCCAGCCTCTTGTCCGCCTTTCTTATGAAATTCCGGTGGAAACATTCACCACCAATGTGCTCGGCACGGTTCATTTGCTCGAAGCCGTGCGCCGCAGCGGTCATCAGTGTTCGGTTGTCGTAGTCACCACGGACAAGTGCTACGAGAACCGCGAGTGGCTGCACAGTTACCGTGAGGAGGATGCGATGGGCGGGCATGATCCCTACAGCGCGTCGAAAGGTGCCGCGGAAATCGCCGCGGCTTCCTATCGCCGTTCGTTTTTCGATCCCGGCGGCAAAGTTGCGATGGCCACGGCCCGTGCCGGCAACGTGATCGGAGGAGGGGATTGGGCGCTCGATCGCATTGTGCCCGATTGCATTCGCGCGCTCCGCCAAGGCGAGGCGATACCCGTTCGCAACAAGATCGCCACCCGACCGTGGCAGCACGTCCTCGAACCGCTTTCCGGTTACCTCTGGCTCGGGGCGGCACTCCACAACAGCCGTATAGCCGAATATCCCGACAACGCCCCTTTCCGCTCTTCGTTCAATTTCGGCCCCCGGCTTGCCAGCAATCGCACCGTTGCCCAACTCGTCGAATCCCTGATCGCCCAAACCGGCGGCGAGTGGAAGGACTGCTCCGATCCGCACGCGCCGCACGAAGCTTCCAAGCTGAATCTCGCCATCGACAAGGCCTTTCACCTCCTGCAATGGCAGCCGGTCTGGGACTTTGAACAAACGATTTTCCGAACCGCGGAATGGTATCTTGGTGAACAGCGCGGCGAAGCGCCCGCCGACTTGTGCAATCAACAAATCGAAGCCTACGAAACCGCTGCCATCGCGGCGGGATTGTTGTGGGCTCGAAGATCCAACGCGTAGTCCAACGCGTAGTTCGCCACTGCGAATCAATCGAAAATTCTTCAATCAACGTATTTTACAATCCTACCCTCGCAATATGACTACTAAAATCAAAGCACACCTTGACGCGGGACGCGTCGTTCTTGATGAACCCATTCCAAAAGATTTTGTGGAGGGGCAAGTCTATGTCATCCTTGTCAACAACGACTCACCCAACGCGCAGGAAATCGCGCAAAGCGAAAGTGGCTTTGCGAGGGAGGTTCTCATGAGCACAACAGAAAACATCTGGGAAAATGACTGATACATACGCTGGCAAAATCTTTCGTGTCCGGTTTCCCTTCACAGAAACCGGCGGTTTCAAGTTGCGCCCGGCTCTCGCGTTGAGTGAGCCGGATGAATATGGTGACATTCGATGGGCTTTCATTACCACCCGAACCATTCAGAGCAAACTTTCTCTGCATCTCACCGATGAAATGTTTCAAGATCAGCCGTTGCCTCGGCCGAGCTGTCTGATTCCCGATAAAATCTTCACGATTCATGCGGATCGTATCGATCGCTATTACGCGCATCTTACCGATAAGGCATTTGGTGGAATTCTTAAATCTGGCATACTTGCGGAAACGCGCGAGTTTTCCCGCCTTGCCCACACCGCCAACCGGCCCGGCGACGATCCCGCGCGTCCCTTGTACGAAGCCGGGCAAACCATTCCTTACGCTGGCAGGGTTTTCACCGAAGACGAAGTCGAAGCTTGCGTATCCGCCACGCTCGACTTCTGGCTTACACTCGGTCCCGAAGGCGAAGCGATGGAAAAAGAACTCGCCGAGTTCATGGGAGTGAAACATACGCTCCTTGTCAACTCCGGTTCGTCGGCAAACCTAGTCGCCTTCAGCGCGCTCACCACCCACAAACTCCCCGAGCACAAAAGGATTCGGCCCGGCGATGAAGTGATCACGGTCGCAGCCGGTTTCCCGACCACGGTCTCCCCGATCATCCAGTGCGGCGCCGTGCCGGTGTTCATCGATGCCAAGCCGCTCACGGGCAATGCCGATTGCAGTTTGCTCGAAGCCGCCTATTCCCCCGGGAAAACCAAGGCGGTGATGATGGCACACGCACTCGGCAATCCCTTCGATCTTTCGGTGGTTCTTGCCTTCTGCAAAAAACACGATCTCTGGTTGATCGAAGACAACTGTGACGCGCTTGGTTGCACCTACACTCTTCCCCTTGAACTTGCGAAGGAGCTGGGACTTGATCATCTGATCAAAATCGCTGAAAAAGGCGGGCATCCGATCATCCGCATCGAGGACGGTCAACTCACCGGTCCCACCGGTTCCTTCGGTGACATTTCCACGCAGTCGTTCTATCCTCCACATCATCTCACCATGGGGGAGGGCGGTGCAGTCAACATCATCCGTCGGCCGCCGCTGAAGACCTACGCGGAAAGCTTCCGCGATTGGGGCCGCGATTGCTGGTGCGCCTCCGGCAAGGACGACACCTGCGGCAAACGGTTCCAATGGCAACTCGGCGAACTCCCCGAGGGGTACGACCACAAGTACATCTACAGCCACATGGGCTTCAATCTCAAGCCGCTCGACACCCAGGCCGCCATCGGTCGTGTGCAGATCAGGCGTTTGCCTGCTTTTATCGAAGCCCGCAAGCAGAACTGGGAACGCCTCCGTCGCGGACTCCATGGGCTGGAGTCATTCATCGACTTCGCCCTGCCCACCCACGCCACCGCTTGGAACCCGCCGGAAGATGGTTCAGATCTCAAATCCCAAGTTTCAAATTTCTCCTGGGACTCCAGCGGCTGCCGCACGGATTGCTCGTGGTTCGGTTTCAAAATCACCATCAAGGAGGATGCACCGTTTACCCGAACCGAACTCGCGGCGCATCTCGATCTGAAAAAGATCGGCAACCGCATGCTCTTCGGCGGCAACCTCGTGCGCCAGCCCGCCTTTGTGCAGCTGCGTCGCGACAATCCCGCTGCGATGCGTGTCTCGGGGGAGCTACCCGGAGCCGACCGCATCATGAAGCAAACGATGTTCCTCGGCACGTATCCCGGCCTGACCCCGGAGATGATCGACTACATGGTCCAGGTGATTCAAGAGTTTGTGGCGGAAAAGTCCGGCGGAGAGGAAAGCTGAAAATTGAAATTCAGAAGGTGCCTCTTTTTTCTTTCCTCTTTCCTCTTTCCGTATGCCTTCCCTCGCACGACAGCTTGGCGAAACAGCGCCGTCATCCTACCTGCTCAGGAAAGCGAGACTGCTCGGGATCGTTGGCTTGGATGCGTTGGTAGAGCTGGCCTCTTTGCGTGGATGCGATCATTATCGTCCTTCTTCGCCAAGTGGTGTTCAGGATCCTGGTCAGGAACGTTTGCCTGATGAGGAACTCACCATTCTGCTGCTGCTTGGAGAGAACGGCTATGCTCCGATGGCAGTGCGCTGTGCCGCCCAGCTTGCTCGTTCACCCAGGATCGTGGTTGGCCGTCTGGCGGACTTCGCGATCCGGCATAAAACCAGCCGGGTGCTCTCCCACATCGCTCACGCGGGCAGCCTCCATGACCCTGAAGGAACTGAGTTCTGGCAGACCCTTCTCTCCCTGCTTCCTTCCGCTTCCTTCCGCGAACCTGAAGTGGACCTTCCCCATTGGAGCCGCTTCGTCTCGATGCCGGGGTTGCAGAGGAATGGTCCCGCTCCGATCCGATGGCTCACTCCACGGGCATGAATCACCCTGAAACCATTCTCCGGACTCTGGATCGGCATCTGACCCGCCCGGTCCAGTTGATCCTTTATGGTCGTGCCGCCCTTGCGCTCGGATTTCCATCCCCTGACCCGGAGTTTGAATCCACCATGGATGTGGATGCGATTCTTCCGCTCGTCCAGATGGAGTTGATCGAGTCCGACGACCAGTTCTGGACGGCACTGGACAAGACCAATCAGGAATTGGAGCCGCAGGGACTCTACATCACTCATTTGTTTAGTGAGGATCAGGTAATTCTGTCACGAGGTTGGCTGGATCATCTGGTCCCCATAGAACTGGCTGGCTTGCTGCATCTCTCGCTCTTTCGCCCTTCGACCACGGATTTGATTCTCACGAAGATGATGCGGATCGATCCCCAGGATCGGGCTGATATCCGGTTTCTGTTGCAACGGTCCGAACCCGGATTCGAACGGATTATCATGGTTCCGAAAGCCATCCATTTGCCGGATATCCCGGAAATCATCAGCGCGTTCGAGGGAAACAGCAAATGGCTCCTCGAACTTCTTTCAGAGCAAACCGGCTGACTTCGAAACGCAACCTCTGCATCTACCCTGCCCTGAAAGGCATCAAAAGGCAGGGAACGATCTCCGAGCGTTCCGGTGGGGGATGCTTGCTTCACGAGTAAACGCAACCTACCTTCACCCCCTGCATACATTCGCAAACAAAGCGAGTGAGTCAGGAAGAACCTTCGAAAATTATGAATCCCGCCCCCGACGGAATTTTCGGATAAATTACCCTGCCTGAAAGGTAACGACCGCTGATCCATCGCGTGATCTTTCGCGAAAACCCGCGCCCGGCAGGATGCCGGCCGCAGCCTGCGGGACGCAGGCGCTCCCCGGGAGAAATTTCCCTGCCTGAAAGGTAACGACCGCTGATCCATCGCGTGATCTTTCGCGAAAAAACGCGCCCGGCAGGATGCCGGCCGCAGCCTGCGGGACGCAGGCGCTCCCCGGGAAGAAATTTTCCTGCCTGTGGCAATCTTCCCTACTTGATCGCCGCGTGGATTTCTGAATTTTTCATTGCTTCGCCCCCCGGAAATCCCTACAAGCAAAGCAGAGCAAAATCATGAGCATGACCATTACTCCTTCCGGCAATTGGAAACAGTTCCGCCGCGTTTTCATTCCCGCTGTCGCTTTGTTGTTGATCACGGGTGGTCCCACGCGCGCTGAGGATGCGCCGGTCGGGGGCGATGTGCCGATCGAATTGATCCGCCTGCGGCAGCAGTTCCAGAGCAAAGTGGACCAGGAAATGGCGCCGTGGCAGGAAAAGTATAGCAAGGAACTTCAGAAACTGGAGGATCGGCTGATTAATGAACGGAGGTTAAGCGATGCCTTGGCGGTTAAAAAAGAAAGAGAAGCGAACACGGGCTTGTCGAGTGAGCCTGCTGAGCAAAACTCTCCCGCGATGGGAGACTCCCCAAAAACTGCGGCACAGCTACAAAAGTATCTCTTGGACACGGTGTGGTTGGTTTATTCGATTGATGATAAAAAATCCGAAAACCTGATCGCCGTGTATCATTTTCAAGATTCCGATAATGTGGCACTTATGTCCGCAAAAGCAGAAAAATTGAAATGGTCCTGCAAATCGAATAAAGATGTCTCGATTCCCTACCCTTCTGGAGACATAACATTTAATTTTGATGCGATGAAGTCCACTGCTAGCTCGGAACACGTGGGAAAAAAATACACCGCAATCCTTGTCGGTCGAGCCAACAGAAACAAGTAGTTGAGAAGTATTTGGTAAATGATGACGGGGTACACATTGCACAGAAAATTTAACTCTCGGTGCGTAGAGTGCTAGAAACCACTAGTGTCAATGCATGCGAAAAAAGGGAAAATGGCAAACTGCAACCAAGACCCGTCCCCTAACCTCAAAAACCATGAACTCGCTTGAAACCATCATTTGCTCCATTCAATCATTGGCAAGCGACTTGCGGGGCGCAGGTGTCGCGGAACTGTGGCTCTTTGGCTCGGCCGCACGAGGAGAAGCGGATGCTAAGGACCTCGATTTCCTCGTGGAATTCACCTCTCCGCCCACCTTGAAGAGTTTCATGGGTCTCAAATTCTTGTTGGAAGAGCGGCTCCAAATGCCTGTTGATCTCTACTGCCGCAGTTCCTGCCCGGAGCGATTCATGCGGCGTATCCAAGCCGACCTACTTCATGTCGCGTGATCCAGAACTCCGCCTTGAGGATATCCTCGATGCTTCTCTTGCGATCGAAACCTACATTCGGGGTTTGAATGATGAGACATTCGCAAAAGACCGGCGCACAGTTGATGCAGTAACCCGCAATCTCGAAATCATCGGAGAAGCGGTTAAATACCTTCCGGAGGATATAACGGATCAATTTCCTGAAATTCCATGGCGAGCGATTGCAGGCTTGCGTGACATTTTGGCTCATGGCTATTTCCGGATTGACGATTCTATTATCTGGGACTCGGCATCGATTCACAATCCTATGCCGGTCACCGCAGTCAAAAAGTTGCTGAGACTTTGAAAGTTCAAGGATTCCAGATCGCCTCCTATACACTGATGATCACCGCATCTCCGTTACCCGCAGAGGATCTTACGCACATCCTCAAACACACCTCGCCGCTGTGGGAGGAAGCTCGCGGGAAAAGCTTTTTTATCACGGGTGGCACGGGGTTTTTTGGCATGTGGATGCTGGAGTCCTTCACTCACATCAACGATACATTGCAGCTTGGAGTCCGCGCCACTGTCCTCACTCGCGATCCTGTCGCTTTCGCTAGAAAAGCGCCTCATCTGGCAAATCGGGCTGATCTCTGTTTCATTCAGGGCGACATTCGCAACTTCGTTTTTCCAGAGGGAAACTTCGATTACCTTATCCACGCTGCTACCGAAGCCAGCGCCAAGCTCAACAGTGAGGCACCTGATGAGATGCTTGATGCCATTGTCGCCGGTATGAGTCGGACCCTTGATTTCGCGGCAGAGGCAAATGTCAAAAAATTTCTCTTCACCAGCTCTGGTGCCGTTTACGGTCGTCAGCCTTCTGCGCTCACCCACGTTCCTGAAGATTATAACGGTGCGCCTGATTGCCTCGACCCCGGCTCTGCTTACGGCGAAGGCAAGCGCGTTGCTGAACTAATGGCGGCGATCCATGTGAAACACCATCCCTGCGAAATGAAGATCGCCCGCTGCTTCGCATTTGTCGGGCCGCATCTTCCTTTAGATTCTCATTTCGCAATTGGCAATTTCCTGCGTGATGTCATGGCCGGCAGTCCAATCCGCATCGGCGGCGATGGCACACCGTATCGCTCCTATCTTTACGCGGCAGACCTTGCCATCTGGCTCTGGACTATTCTTTTTAAGGGGAAATCACTTCGACCCTACAACGTCGGTTCTGCAGAAGACTACTCGATTGCGAGTCTTGCTTCGATCGTGAATGAAGCGCTTGGCGGCAACTCTTCGATTGAAATCGCCCGTTCCCCCGAGCCTCATTCATCTCCTTCTCGCTACGTTCCTGCCATTGTGCGTGCGCAAACCGAACTGCAACTACATTGTTGCATCCCGCTTTCTGAGAGCATTTCTCGGACTCATCGCTGGCATTACTCGTAACGCACTATATTACTTTTGTTTTATGACATCCAAAATTCGAGACGCTGACTACGTATTTTGCGCACTGGCAGATCAGGGCGCAGATCACATTTTTCTCGTCAACGGTGGATGTGCGATGCACCTGAACAATGGACTGGGACGGAATCCGCTGCTACATTACGTCTGCAATCATAAGGCGCTTGGAAGGATCCCAGCGCAGACGTCTACGCACGTCCAATATGTGCGATGATCTCAATCGTAAATTTAAGCGTCGCACGCGCGTTGGCGGACTCTTCCCTAACAAGACATCAGTTCTGTGCCTCGTCACAGACTTCGTAATGGAAACTTCCGAGGAATGGGAAACAGATAATGACTATCGCAATCTCACTCCGCAAAACAGCATCCCTAACACTCATAATCAACAACAGCCAGTAGCTTTAAATCAGCCACCAAATCAATTCTGAATACTTTTACAGATAAAATGTTGCTTAATCAAAAAAATAGTTGATATCCTCTCATAAATGAAATGTGTTATACTTTGTGGTGGACGCGGCATTATTGACCCGGAAACACGTCAGCGGATTCCAAAAGCCTTAATGCAGGTAGGCGGTCGTCCCTTGATCTGGCACATCATGAAAACTTTTGCTGCGGCCGGACATACCGATTTTATTCTGGCTCTGGGCGAAGGAGGAGATGCGATTCGCAGATCTTTTCTTAATAACCACATCGAGGGTCGAGACATCGAGTTGGTAGGCGGTTCCAGCGACATCCGTTACTTGACGCCCGCAGACGAAGAGTCTTGGACGATCAAATGTGTCGATACTGGCCAGAATGCGCAGACGGGCAGTCGCATCGCTCGCTGTCGGCGTTACCTGGAATCAGAGCAGTTTTTCGTCACCTACAGTGACTGTCTTTGCAATGTAGATCTGGGGGCTCTGTGCATGGCGCATCAGAAAAACGGCAATGTTATCACCGTAACCGGAGTTCAACCTCCCAGCCGTTTCGGGACGTTCATCGTTTCTGAGGAAAGCGTAACAGGATACTCACTAGAGGCCAAACTGACTGGCATCGGAGGATATCTCAACGGTGGCTACATGGTCACGGACGAACGTGTGTTCGACTATCTTCAGGTCTTTAGCGAGTGTAATCTTGAGAGGGATGTATTACCTGCGATGTTGGCGGATCAAGCCATCGGATTATTCCCGCACGACGGATATTGGCAGGCGGTGGACACCGAGAGGGAACTAGAGCTTGTCACTCGTTTGCATCTTGAGAATCAGCGCCCATGGTTATCTCTGCGCAGCGGACCACTTTAACTTTCCCAGCTTATGATCATGAATAATAAAGCAGTAATCGTATTAGCAGCAGGCGTAGAAGACACCGAGTTCGCCTATCCCTATTATCGCCTTCAGGAAGCTGGATTCAAAGTGGATGTCGCCACGAAGGGGGGGAAAGATACGGAGGGCAAATGGGGACTACCGATCGCTGCCACCGTGGACGCCGAACTGATCAAGGAGAACGACTACGAGATCATCGTGATTCCAGGAGGATACGAGTCCCCGGATCGAGTACGACAGATTGATAATGTTCTAAAAATCCTACGCGATTTCGATACGAAAAGGAAGGTCATTTCAAGCGTCTGCCATGGACCGTGGGTCTTGGTTTCTGCGGGTATAGTGAGAGGCCGCCGGATGACTTGCTACGCCGGATGCAAGGACGATCTGATCAATGCAGGAGCGCTTTACGAGGCATCCCCTGTTGTCACTGATGACAATATCGTGACAGCACCGCACTTCCGGAACAACCCGGAGTGGCTTCGTGCCACTCTAGATGCTTACGCAGCACGCAGACCCTGAGTTCGAAACAGCATTTTGCAAATGGAGCGTTCGCTACCTACAACTCTTGTGCATCGTATTTTTCCGGGATCGGCGGATTTCGAGAATCTGTCTCGCTTTCGGACTGAGCAATCAGCCGAGGCGAACTCCTTCGATTTTTCGCGCGTCGTTGTGAACAAGCCCTGGGGTTACGAATACCTCTGGTTTCAAAACTCCTCGGTTGCAGTCTGGATGCTCCATATCGCGGAAGGTCATTCGACATCAATGCACTGCCACGCACGCAAGCGAACATCGTTGATTGTATTAGAGGGAGAAGTAGAATGCTCGACTTTCGAAAATAGATACGTTCTAGGTGCTGGTGGTGCTGTCGTGCTTGAACCCTGTGTCTTTCACGCCACCCGCTCGAAAATTCCTTCTTTCGTTTTGGAAGTTGAAACGCCACCGCTCAAGGGAGACTTGCTCCGCTACCGTGACGATTTTGGTCGGGCAGGAAGAGGATACGAAGCGGCGAAGCAATACTCGACTGACTTTTCCCAATACAATTATTGCCCCCTGATAATTGTTGATGGACAGGCAAAGCCTATGACATTCGGCGGATTGTCTCTGGATTACTGTTCTGCGCGCACAACCGGGGATCTACTCGCTGCTCATAAAACCGGTGGGCTAATCGTTCCTTTCTTAGGGCGCCTTCTCTTCGATCGCGAATTGATTGCCGACATAGGCGAAGCCGTGGCAGCTAACGAAATACCGATGGAAAGTTGTCCGAATAGCTTTGCGCCCGTCGAGATGCTCCGCATTCACTCGTTGTCGCAATTACCAGCATAAATTTTCCTGCGCTTAACCTTTTTCTTCATGAACGAAATTAAATATTCTGACCTCCTCGGCGACTGGCTCAAAGAACTTGGATACACACATTGTTTCATGCTCGCAGGGGGTGGGTGCATGCACTTAATAGATGGTTTCCGTTCGAAATTTGAGTGCATCCCTGTTGTTAATGAAGTGGCAGCAGGGATCGCCGTCGAGCATTTCAACCAGTGTAACCCACATGGTAAGAAGGCGTTTGCTTTGGTCACAACCGGCCCAGGTTTTACAAATATAACGACCGCGGTCGCTGGTGCCTATTGTGAGCGAAGAGAATTGCTCGTAATCGCTGGCCAAGTCAAATCCAGCGATTTGCTCACGCCACCTCTCCGCCAAAGGGGCATTCAGGAAGTAGATGGAACCGCACTTACACGTTCGATTTCCGTAGAAAGCACCTGCCTCACACAGCCGATTTCCCGCGCTGACTTTCGCAAAAAAGTATTGCACGGGCGCAAACCTCATCCCGGCCCGGTGATCATCGAAGTGTGTCTAGACGTGCAAGGTGCGCGAGTATCCCGTGTCGAATTGGAAGAGGATTCGGTCATAGTGAATCCACCTGTAGAGTCGAATGCCTCCTCATCTCATCTGCAACAGGCCATTTCCGTCCTTGCGGATGCCCTCAACGATGCCCAAAGGCCTGTCGTTTTGATTGGCGGTTTGGTTTCCCGCGAAATCGTCTGGTCTCATTTGAATATGCTCGAAGAAATCGGCATTCCTGTCATGACTGCCTCGTCGGCTATCGACCGAATTCCCAGTGACTCGCCTATGGATGCCGGTAGACCCGGTACTTGGGGAGGGCAGCGATCGGCGAATCTCCTCATTGCGCAGGCGGACGTGGTGGTTGCCATCGGTGTTCAGCTAGATCTTCAACAAACTGGTTTTAACTGGAACGAGTTTATCCCCAGCGGGCGTCTCTATCAAGTTTATCCCTGCGCGGCGGAGCTTGAAAAAGGTCATCCTTTGCTGGAAGCCGGCTACGAGCTCGATCCGGATGAATGCTTCACAGGTCTACTGGCGCGGATTGAATGGGTTGATCACCTTGATTGGGGCGGATATGTGCGCAAGGTCAGAAGACTGCTTCCTACTCTGGAACCTGATAATGCACCCCGTGCCGGTTTCCTCTCCTCTTTCGAAGTTTTGCGAAATTTGTCGTTGAGCGTCAGTGAGGAGACTATTCTCGCTTTAAGTTCTAGCGGAGGCTCCTTTACTGCTGCTCTGCAGGTTTACCATGTTCATCGCAACCAATACGCGACCAGCAGTCCCGCGTTCGCGAGCATGGGATACGGGTTGGCTACGGCAATTGGAGCGGCTTTTGCGCAACCTGGCAAGCGGGTCATCCTAGTTGAAGGCGACGGAGGTTTTGCACAGAATCTTCAAGAACTCGCCATCATCCGTCGCCACAATCTTCCGGTTAAGATCTTCATTCTAGATAACGGTGGATATGGCTCGATACGAGCGACTCAGAAAAAGTTCTTTGGCGGAGCCTATGTCGGCTGCGACGAGGCCACTGGGCTTGGCTTTCCTGATTGGATTTCTCTTTTCCAAGCATTCGGCATCAAAGCTAGTGTGCTAGCTCACGACGACGCCACTCCCGATCGCCTCGCCATTCTTCTTTCTGGGGCGGAGCCAGAGGCGTGGCTGGTAAAAGTTGATCCTGAGCAATCAAACTGGCCTGTGGTTTCCTCCCGTATTCTGCCAGACGGACGAATGACATCCAATCCCTTATACAACATGCTTCCGCCACTCGCTCCAGAACTAGCAGCCGAAACGAGTCGTTACTTGCCTGATCGCACATCGACTTAGTCCGACTTTCACATCCATCCGCTTATCCAGACTAATGAACTCTCATCTTGTTTCCGCGCCCGATTTAGAACTTTGGGTCACAGATGCTTTTATTTCAGTTGGACTTACTGAGTCAGATTCTCGTTTGGCAGCTATAATGCTCGTACAGACGAGTCTTTGGGGTATCGATTCTCATGGTGTGGCAAGGGTGCCGCATTACCTCGAACGCATCAGCACCGGTTCCATCCGAGCGGTTCCACAGATGGATTACACGGCCACGGGTGCCGCGACGGGTAGCTTGGATGGCGATCATGGGCTTGGGTTCATAGTCTGTCAGCGTGCCATGGAAGAGGCAATCACGCTGGCGCATGCAGCGGGTGTCGGCGTCGTGGGCGTGAAGAATTCTAGCCACTGTGGAGCGATTGGCCTCTACACGAGGCAGGCTGTCAAGGCTGGAATGATCGGCATTGCATTTACCCATTCGGATTCTTTTGTAGCGCCGCATCGAGGCAAGTCGGCATTTTTCGGAACCAATCCAATCTCAATCGCTATCCCATCGACATATGCCCAGCGTCCTCTTTGCCTGGATATGGCCACAAGCATCGTGCCTTGGAACCGCATCATGAATGCACGCCGTGAGAACTGCAGCATTCCGTTTGGCTATGGCGTTAATAGACTGGGCGAGGATACGACTAATCCACACGAGGTTACAGCCGTAAAACCCATGGCAGACCACAAAGGCTACGCAATGGCTTTCCTGATCGATATGCTGTGTGGGCCACTGAACGGCATGGCTTTTGGTCCCGGGCTGACTAAGATGTATGAACAACTCGATGAACATAGAAGATTGGGTTCGTTAATGATAGCGCTGGATCCCAGACGTTTTTCCGGAGGTTTGACCCTTGCGGCCCAAGTGGCGGCAGCTATTGCAGCGGTCACCGGACAAAATCAGGGGATTCTTTATCCAGGAGAACCCGAATATCTCTCCGCCGAAATTCGCGGCCAGTGCGGGATACCCATTGAACCTGGCCTTTGGCAGCAGATGGAGCATTGGTCTTCGTGTATGAATATTCCCCTCCCTACAACAATACCGTAAATGTCCGCAGCCATTCTCTTCGACTTCGATGGTGTCATCGCTGATACTCCACAATGGAACGCTCTCGCCTGGCAAAAAGTATTTGCTGAAAAAGGTGCGACTATTTCCCTCTTGGATTACTTTCGCATGGAAGGTCGAGGACCAGATGCCATTGCCCGTCATTTTTGTCGAGAACATGGGTTAGCTCTGTCGCTCGAAAGCGAGCTAGTTCATCACAAAGAACAAATTATGAACGGATTTGGGCCGATAAGAATCTACACAGAAATCACACCTTTATTAATCAAGCTCGAATCTCTTGGTATTTCTCGCGCCCTTGTGACGGGAGCCTCCCGCCACCGTATCCAAAAATCACTACCAAGCCGAATTGCAAAGCTCTTCGATGCGGTGATTACCAGCGATGATGTGGCCGAAACAAAACCGTCACCTGAGCCCTATCTTACCGCATCCCGCTTGCTTGGAGCAAATCCCGCTCAAAGCTTTGTCGTAGAAAACGCGCCCCTTGGCATTCGATCGGCAAAAGCAGGTGGGTTTTATTGCTTCGCATTGCAAACCACCCTGCCACCTGCCGAGCTCACTGGTGCTGACCTAATCGTCAAGGATCATGAAGAGCTCATTCGTAAACTTTCAGCATTACTGAGTAGAAGATAGGTTGACTATTGTTCGGCGCACGCTGTGTTCGTAAATCCTCAATATTTATCAAATCCCATGGAAAAACAGCTCGAGAGATAATGCATTTCACGCTTATAATCGCTACACAAAATGTTTCCAGAGTTGGCACGAAGTTTAACATCTTCTGCCCAATGAAAAGGTTACCCCCGAATCGCCCAAAACGCACGTCCCGCGATTGCCTCGACTGGCGGCTCATTCACCAAAGAAATTGATGACCTCGTGAAATTCTCTCAAAATCGCGACATTCCTTTTGCTCTCAACGACTGCGTCCCGCTTTATCCTTTGGAAGATAGTGATCTAGAGCTAATCAGTTAGATTTTCTCCGCAATCACTTTCCGAATGTAGCGTGCAATGTCCCCCCGCAAAAAAGTAAAGAATCTTGATGCCCTAGTTCATTGGTTTTACGCCAAACGTGATCTTCCGCAAGGGTATCAAATCACGCAAGAGAATATCTTTGAAGATTTCCACTTCGCGATCCCGCTACAGCTGGGCCGAATTTCCTGCCGGGAACTGCTGAATGGCGAGGTCATGACCAAAACTCTGGACAAGGATGCGGCTCTATCTTTAGATTTCATCAAGGGACTGTATGTCTCGAATCCATATTTGAAGAGTATCCCGTCCGAACGAGGTATTTAATCTGACCAGTTCTTGATAGGGCTAACTGTCATTCATTTCAAAACGGTAGATTGTATTCCAAATGCCCCTAAAATTAGCAAAAAAAATTGCAAAAACAGCAGGCTTAGACCGCTCCGTCCGCTGGTCGCTGTTAGTCCAAGGGATGCGTTTGCTGACGGGCCCAGTGACAATGGTGTTGATGCTGAAGTATCTCACCCCAGAGATGCAAGGCTACGCGTATGCCTTCAGCAGTGTTCTCGCTATCAGCATTTTTCTGGAGCTTGGGTTCTCCCAAAACATTCTCCAGTTCGCTTCGCATGAGTTTTCGAAGCTCAGTCTCACTGCGGATCGGAAGTTAAGTGGAGACGTTGTGGCGTTGTCCCGCCTCACCTCGTTGGCACGCTTGTCCTTCAAGTATTACGGAATTGCTGCGGTTCTATTTGTGCTGGTGACCATATTTGGGGGGGCGTGGTTTTTTCGCACCAGCAAGGACGTCGGCGTAGCGTGGGAATTGCCCTGGTTGATGGCCTGTGTGGGAAGTGCGCTCTCCCTGATCATGAACCCCTGCTGGGCACTCTTGGAAGGTTGTAACCAGGTCGCAGAGATCGCGCGACTTCGTTTTTGGATATCGTTTGTCAGTTTCGTGCTGACGGTGATTGCCTATATGTCCGGATGCGGTTTGTATGTCGGTCCGATTGTCGCGCTTGCAAGCCTCGCTGTTTCAGGTGGCTATTTTATCATACGTTGGCGTGGTTTTTTTAGTAATTTCATTGCGAAGCCGACTCAAGGGATCATTTCTTGGAAAAAGGAAATCTGGCCGTTCCAGTGGCGGATCGGAGTCAGTTGGATGAGCGGATACCTGCTATTCTCAATCGTTGTTCCAATAATTTTTCGCCAAGTAGGACCTGCTGCCGCTGGAAAATACGGTTTCACCATGTCACTCGTGAATACGGTGGCAAGTGCGTCGGGCAGTTGGTCCACCACCAAACTCCCCCAATTTGGTATGCTCGTGGCGCAAGAAGATTGGCTTGGCTTGAAGAAGCTTTGGCGGCAATCGTCGATTCATGCGCTGCTCTTCGCGATCTTAGGAAGTATTGTTATGATTTCTGCATTCGCAGTCCTAAGCCCCATCTTTCCAATGCTAGAAGATCGCTACGCGGGGCCGCTGGTGGCCTCAATGCTCTGCGCGTGTATGGTTGCGCAGAATTTCATCAATTCCTGTGCGTATCTGCTGCGGGCGTTTAAAAAAGAGCCCTATATGTGGCCATCTGTCATTGGAGCCGTAATCAACGCGACCCTCATCTGGGTCTTTACCTCGCATTGGGGAATACTAGGGTCGGCCATCGGCTACTCCCTGTGCTATTTGCTTATGTTCTATCCGACCTATTACATTTTCAAAATAAAGCAGTTGGAATTCTTGGGTGGCATCAATTTGATGAAGCGCGGCTGAGTGAGGGCGCAATCTCCGAATCACGTTGGGGCAGCACCAAATGGCCCGGTGTCATCATGCCCTTAATGGCCGAAATTAAATTTGGGCGGCGAAGTCTCGGACACATCGACCAATTTGGTGATGTAGCGAATCGCATAAAATATACAATTCCTTAAAAAGCATCAGGTCGCAGCGTCGCTGACTGACGCAAACCATCAACTGTGTCTATGCAAGAAAAAAAGATAAAACTTTCGATTGTCATCCCTACTTACAACAGGGCTCAGGCGATAGTTGCGAGGGTATCCGAGTTGCTCCCGCAACTGGATGATTCCGTCGAACTTGTAATCATAGACAATTGCTCGGGGACAGTTGTAGAAGATTTAATATCCAGAGAAATACCGGCAGCATCGGCAAAAATTCGCCATCTGCGTAATGTCGCAAACATCGGAGGCAACGCGAACATCTGCAGATGCCTTGAGGTCGGTCAGGGCGAATGGACTTGGATTCTTGGAGATGATGATTTTGTCCACGTGGATGCGGTCGCAAAGATCATTTCAGAAATCGATTCAGCCCAAACAACAGTTAATTTTATTAATTTTTCGACATCTCTCTATACACACCAGGAGAAAAAAAGCATTGCCGGCCTTCGCGACTTCACGGAAGCTATAGAAATGGCTTCGTGCCTTTCAAATTTAATGTTTATATCTTCAAGCTGCTATAGATCGGCGGCTGCGAGGATGCATCTTTGTATTGCCTACCACATGACATATTCTTGCGCGTCGCAAGTATTGGTAATATCGTTAATCCTCGCCGAGCGAGCCGGAGCGGGAAGGATCTCCAGTGACCGTCTCGTCGAAAGGACACCATGCCCCCCGGGCCATGCATGGAGCAGTTTGGTTGTGGTTTCGGGACTTCCTGCCTTATTAGATGTGCAGTACGTCGACTCGTCATTGTCCGTGTTCGTGGCCCGAATCATGGAGGATGTTAGGTGGAGGCCATTTATGACCGCGGGCATCCACTATATCTTCAATGATCAAGGCCGGACGGTCCGCTTCTGGTGGATCACGCTGACGAAGGTATTCATTTGCTGCGGCATAAAGATGAAGGCGCGCTCCTTGCTGCTAATGTCGATCTTGCCCTTCGCATCGATCGGGTTGACGCGGAAAATCATTCGATCCATGATCTCGTCGGTCATTGATGCGGACGTCAACCATGGTAAGAACAGACTTTGATTCCAATGCCGGTGTCCTCGTTCGATATTTTTGATACTGTTCTGACTCGCCGTCTGTGCAGGCCGATCGACGTGTTCACGCTGCTGGGTGAGCGCCTTCGTGAGGAGGGCATCCGTGTGCCGCCATTCGGACTATTCCGACTGCTGCGAATGCGCTGCGAAAGATGGTCGCGCCGTTTTGAACCGAGCCATGAAGTTATGTTACCAGACATTCACCGCCTACTCGGCAGGTTTCTTTTCTGGTCTGAAAAGGATCAACTGAGAGCAGCGGAATTGGAGCGCGAGATCGAAGCCTCCGTGCTCAGGATTACCCCCCATGGGCGGCGGGTGCTCACGGATGCCAGGGAAACGGGAGCCCGGATCGTTTATGTCAGCGACATGTATCTTGAAGAGGATTTCCTGAGATCGATCCTGAAGCGCGAGGGCCTCTTGGAGGACGGCGATCTCCTGGCGGTTTCGGGAGAGTGGAAGGTTTCCAAGGCAGGCGGCACCATCTGGGCGCGTCTCCTCGACACCCTTGGGGTGGCTCCCGAAGTGATCCATCATCAAGGGGACAACGTTCACAGTGATGTGAAATCCCCAAGGACAGCGGGGATCTCGTCGGCCCGCTTGGGAACCGCGGAAGTCTCTCGATGGGAAGAGTTGCCAGAGCGTGATCGAGCGAAGAATCTGCATAGGCAGGGTGGCATAGCGGCATTGAGCCGGCTTGCTAGAGCACAGTGCGAGGATCCTGATGACTACTGGACCTGTCTCGGTGCTGGAGTCCTTGGCCCGATACTTGCGGGTTTCACCGCGTGGATGCTGCGCGAGGCACAAACAGGTGGGATCGGCACGCTTTGGTTTCTCTCTCGGGATGGCTGGCTGATGCTCGAGAGTGCCAGGTTGATGTCCCGCAAGGATACGCCGAAACTGGAGTACCTTTGTGCCGGAAGGCGACAGTTGCAGATGGCTTCCGTCGCCGCCGTGGATTTGGATGAGCTGTTTGAAGGCAGTCGTTCCCATTCACTGCGTTTGGTGGGAAAGCGCCTTGGTCTGACAGAGGATGTTCTGGAGCAATTGGCTGCCGAGTCCGGACTCGCTACTGTTTCCCTTGATCAGGCGCTCGATGAGGCATGTAAGGTGCGTGTCCGTTCGCTGCTGGCCAGCGAGATCTGGCAGAAACGCCTCGAACAAATAAGGGAAACAGCGGCCCACCCAATACGGGAGTATCTGGAACAAATCAGGTCCCGGGTCAGTGGAGCTTTGGCTGTTGTGGATGTAGGCTGGCAAGGGCGTTCGCAGGACAAACTCGTTGAACTCCTGAACGGCTTGCCACCGCTGCGAGGTTACTATCTTGGTTATTCGGGGTCGTCGGTGCCTTCGGGGTCAAAAGCCGGGTGGATTTATGACTTGTCCACAGCGAAAGGGTCACGAGCACTGCACGATCATCAGCGGGTGTTTGAAGTGCTCATAGGTGGGGTGTCCGGACCGCTGAGAGGCTACACGCAGGCGGAAGGTAAATGGGAAGCTGTCTTCGATGAGGCGGAGGCAGGAGAGTTCGCTCCCGGGCGAGAGCGGGCTCAGATTGCCGCGCTGGCCTTTGTGCGTCTGGCCGCAGAGTCCGCCTATGCGGATTGGTGGACGATTGAGGATCTGCACTGTTTCAGTTCCCGCAACCTAGACCGCTTGCTTCTCCATCCGTCCCGGCAGGATGCCGAACAGTTCAGGGATTGGACGGTATCTACGGACGATGCTCATCTCGATTCCGTTCCGCTGGCGAAGGGATTCGATTTTTCCCGGATCAAGACATGCTTGAAAAAAGAACAGCCCTGGGCGTTTGTTTGGCCGGAAGCGGCACTAAGGAATTCCAGCACGCTCTGCAAATGGTTGATGAAAGCTGCTTGGTTCGCATTCAGGATGCGCAACTAATTTTCCATAGAATGCTTGCCAAAGCAAACTCGCGAACATACTATTGCTCGGACGCTTTGGAGCAATGAATCAAAATTTCTCTAACAAGCCATCATGAACGGAATCAACGCCAAAGCCATCATTTCATTGCTTTTGGGGCTGGTGATGGGCATTTATGTGATGGTTGAGGTGCTGCTGGCGCGGAGCAGTTCGCTCGGCCAGCTCTACCTGTTCATGGCGATCGCTGCTTTTGTGTTCGGGCTAACGAATCCCCGGCCCGCCATGTATGTGCTGTTGATCACAACGGTTTACATCGACGTTTTCAAGCGATTGATGGTTGTGGGTGGTCATCCGACCTTTCAAGATGTGGCCTACGTTCTGGCGATTCCTCCGCTGCTGGTGGCGGGTTCGATCATTTCGGTCTTTCTCGGAGTCACCGTCGGTCGCGGAAAAATGACCCGCGACATGTTCATTTCATTGATCGTTTCCTTCGTCGTGGTTGCGGTGACTGTGTCTGGCACCTTGAGTTCGTCTGGAAGTACGCAGGGCATCGGCAAACTCAGCGGTATAGTCAACCAGGGATTTTATTCCTTTCTCTTTTTTACCATTCCCGCGCTCTTCCCCAGTGACGAAGAACGTCGCAAGTTGCTTCATTTCTCCTTTCTGACTTTCATTCCTTCGGTATTCTACATGTTTTGGCAGCGGAAATTTGGTTATGCCGATTTTGAAACGGCTTATCTTCTGTCAGGCCTTACGATCGAAGTCAAGAATTTCGCAGAAAGCATGGGCCAGGTCCGTTGTTTCTCCACGTTCAACGGTGCGGGAACCGCGGCAACCCTATTGTCGATTTACGTCCTCTATTGTTTTGTGCCCTTGCGACCAGGCAATGTGGATCCGACGTTCTTCCAACGCTTTGGCAAGTGGTTGTTGGCCCCGTTGTTCATGCTCGCGGCTTATTTCACGATCGGCCGAACTGGATGGGCCTGTGGGGTTGGTTCCGTCATGGCCTACGTGATGCTGGGGAGCCGGTTCCGGGCTCGTCTGGGTGTGTTTTCAGCCGTTGGAATTTTCTTCGTGGTGATTCTGTTGGCTCCCACGATTCTCAAGGACCGCTGGTTGGCGACAATGGAAGGGCATTTGCAGGATGTGGTGCTCGCCACCACGAACGACCCGACTTTGAAACGCGCGGTCGTGCTTGGGACCGTCGGGGACCGTGTGCAGGGGTGGGCAAACCTTACCACGAATTCGATGATCTGGCAGCCGTTCGGGTTTGCTGTGTCCGGCATCAACGTGCGCAACACCACCAATGCGGACTTCAAATGGGGTCACGACGCGCTGATCGATGCGCTGATCCAGTATGGCTACGTGCCGCTTGGCTTGGGAATCATTGTGGCGTCCTACGTGTTCAGCCGAGTGTTCAATTACATGTATAGCTTGAAACGCAGCGACCAGGCCTTCAAGAATACCCGGCTTTGTCTCGCCTTGGCATTTGGTATTCTTGTGGGTGCCATGGGCAACGGCGCCCAGTTTCGAAATTTCCCTCAAAACCTGTTTTTCGCCATCTGGCTCGCGATTCCATTTGCCACGTATCAGGAGGCGATGCGGGCGCGGAAAGCACAACGCAGAGCGCTTCTCGACGAAGAGATGCAAGCGCTGCCTGTTCCTCTTCCCGTGGGCGGAATTGGCCGTCCCAACCACGCTTGATCCATGCGGATACTTCTGCCGATCAGTCTGGATCGCTGGCGCAATCCCATTGCGACCTTGCTGCGGGCCTGTGTGGAGGCGAATCCCGATTTCGAGTTCCACTCCGCGACCAATCCAATCAGCGAAGAGGACAGGCGCCTTGGCATCGATTTCTGGAGCCGGCCCAACGTCAAAAAGGGCAGCCAGGCAAAGTTGGCGACAACCCGTTTCGACATCGTTCATACCGCCTCGATCACGGCGCACAATCAGGCGGCGGTTGTCGCGGCCAAGCTTCGCAATCCCGGGCGTTGCCAGTATCTCAGCACGATCAATCTGCAAGTCCGGCCCGCTGATGGCAAGGACTGGCACCTGTTAAGAGTCGCCGAGAAACTCGCGGATGGCTTCATCGCAGTGAGCAAGGCAGCGGGCCAAGGCACATCGCTACGCTGCTCGGATCGTTTTTTGGGCATCATTCCGAACGGGTTCGATCCTGAATACTTTGATCCGACCATCGAGGACGATGACGCATTGCCCCCCCAAATCCGCGACCTCGAGCCGGGGAGTTTCCCGTTGTGTGTGGGTGCCCTAGAGCCGCGCAAACACCCGGAATTTTTCGTCGAACTTGCCAAATCCCATCCCGACATCACTTTCGTGGGAGCGGGATACGTTCACCCCCTTGGTCGGCATTTTGAACCGATGGTGAAAGCGGTGCCGAATCTCATCTGGCTGGGGCACGTGGATCGTCGAGTCATCAGGGCGTTGTTGAAACGGGCCGGTGTGTTCCTTTTTCCTTCCGAGCGCGAGGGCCTGGCTCTATCGGTGATCGAGGCACTGGGCATGGGACTGCCGGTGATCGGTCAGCCGAAGTCTTCGATGCCAGAGTTGGTGGAGAATGGTGTGAACGGGAATTTGATCGACATTGCCGATTTGCCGTGCTGGTCGGCTGCTTTGCTTGCCCAACTGCGAATTGGTGATGACGAACGAATGCTGTTGGCTCGGGATTTTCGGGCCAAGGCGATCGACAAGTTCTCATGGTCATCGATCGGAAAGCAATATGGCGACATCTATCGTGCGATGCTTGCCGGTTGAATGCCACAGCGGTTCGATACCGCCGCTTGGATTATGTAACTTCAGAAAACGATGAAAATCCTCCTTCCCATCAGCCTTGATCGCTGGCGGAATCCGATTTCCTCACTGCTGCGGGCTTGTGTGGAAGCAAATCCCCGGATTGAATTTCATTCTTTTTCCAAACCGGATTCGGAGGAAGATGTCCAAAACGGCAAAGCACTTTGGAGTCTTCCCCAATTGAAGCGAGGCACGCATGCGACTCTGGTGAGGGAGCGTTTCGATCTTGTCCATACGGCATCGTATAGTCACGGCAATCAGATCGCCTCGATCATTGCCAAACTGAGGGGAGTCCCGCGCACGAAGGTCTTGAACACGATGAATCTGGAAGTAAAGCCGGACGATCCGGTGAGCTGGAAACGATATCAGTCGATGTTGAAAGTCGTGGACCATTTCGCCGCTGTCAGCGAGGCGGTAGCCGACTGCCTCAGACCCGATGTGGGGGATCGTTTTTGTCGGGTCATTCCCAACGGGTTTGATCCGCAGTTCCTTGATCCTGAATTGGTGTCCCGGGCCGACCTGCCGGAAGTTTTGCGTAACGTCGCAACGGGCTCCTTTGTTCTTTGCGTTGCCGCGATCGAACCGAGAAAACGTCCGGAAGTATTGATGGAATTGGCACTGCGTCATCCTGAACTGACGTTCGTTCTCGCGGGCGCCGTCACCAGCCAGGCGAGTCCGGAGTTTCTCCAAGCCCTGTGCAAGGTGCCCAACTTGCATCTGCTCGGCAGCGTGAGTCGGCGGGAAGTCCGTGCCTTGCTGGCTCATGCGGGCGTGTTTGCCTTTCCGTCCGACCGGGAAGGCCTGCCGCTGGCGATCATCGAGGCCCTCGGCATGGGACTTCCCGTAGTTTGCCAGCCCAAGAGTTCGATGCCGGAACTTGTTAGAGAGGGTGAAAACGGCAGATTGATTGATGCCGCTGACCTGGATGCATGGGGCGCGGCGCTCGAGCATTTCGTCTCGATGGAGCCGTCCGAGCGAAGGGATTTTTCCGTTAGGCTGCGGACAGAGGCCTGTCAATTGTACAGCTGGCCGATGATCGGCCGCGCGTACGGAAGTCTTTATGAGTCGCTTTGCGGAAAATGACGATTGATTGAATAATGGATCACAACTAAACAAAACAAACTGATGAGTTACTACGAGGATTATTGGGAGAAAAACAGCAATTGGTCACCCAGTGCAGGCGGCCTGCGAGAAAACGAGGCGGCACTTTTTGAACGCTACTGCGGCCAGGGAGTGACGGTTCTCGACTATGGCTGTGGTGACGCCTTTCGCTACGGGGGGCGTCTTGTTGAGAGAAAAACCGATTATCGCGGATTCGACATTTCGCATGTGGCAGTTGATGCAGCCCGTGGACGCGGTATCAATGTGGGATTGCTCACGGATGACGGGAAAACCTCTCTAACAGACGGCCAGGCTCAAACCGCCTTGTGCTTTGAGGTTCTCGAGCACTTGATGCGGCCGGACGTAGCTGTAGCGGAAATCTACCGCTGTCTGGGAGAGGACGGGGTGTTCCTGATGAGCGTGCCCAATCCGGGTTTCATGCCGCAGCGCTTCGAATTCTTCCTGACGGGCTTTCTTTGCCCCGGAGGCAGCCCCGAGACATCCCGACGCAGCCCATGGAAGGACGCGCACATCCGCTTTTACAATACCCGCATGATCAGGAATCTCCTGAAGGAGGCGGGCTTCAAGGACATTCAGTTCATCGGTTGTCGATTTTCGATAGGCCACTTTCCCGTGATTTACCGAATTCCGGCTCTCAAGCGTTTTTTTGACATTGTCAGTTTGCCACTGAGCTGGCTTGGCAAATTGTGCCCATCCTGGTTCTCCGGAACTTTTTTTGTGAAGGCGGTGAAGTAACTCTCGCATATCGGGATCGACGAATTGCTGCACGGGAGGACGCGCCAAATGAACAAGCTTATCTTCATCGATCCGCATTTCGCGCTGCGGAGTCCTTCCCTCAAGTCGACGCTGCGGGAGTTCCCAGCGAGCTTCGCGGATTTCGACGAAGTGGAGGTTTGGGCGATCGAAAGTGATTTCGAGGATCCCAAAATCCGCATCGACTGGATCTGGTGTCCGTTCAAGAGCTGGCATCTTGTTTCGCTCTGGTATTGGGTGGCAGTGCACCTGAGATTCATTTGGCGGTTTTTCATTCTCCGCCAGCCCCGACCACAGATCGTCCAGGCCACCAATTATTATTGCTACTGGGCGGACCTGATTTATTTCCATTTCTCGTTCCTGGCATACGCAAGGGTGATCAAATCGCATCGGAGCGTGTTCCGGCTCTCGTTGGCGCGACGTCTGGTGTTCTTCATGCATTACGCACAGGAATGGATTCTTTTCAAACTGGCACCGCCGAAGTGGTGGTGGGTGGTGTCACGCACGTTGCTTGAAGAGAGCCGTCAAGAGACGTCTCTCGGTTCCAAGTTCCGCGTGCTGCCGAACAGTTACGATGGAGAAAGGTTTTCCCAGTCCGTGCGTGCTCAGCATCGCAGTGAAATGCGCAACAAGCTGGGATTCTCCGATGGCGAAGTGGTGTTCATTTTTGTCTCACTCGGTGACCTTGAACGCAAGGGTTTCAATCTCGCCGTGCAAGCGGTCGACGGACTGGTGGCGATGGGAAAACCAGCGCGCCTGCTTTTTGTTGGAGGACCGACGGAAGAGCCGATGGACCTGCAGCCATTTCTCGAAGCTCATGGCATCCGCAATGATGCTTTCATTCATCGGGTCGGGCGCGTGAAAGACATCGAGCGCTACATGGCGGCGGCTGACGCCCTGTTGTTCCCCTCCTACTGCGAGGCGTTTGCCTTGGTGGAAATCGAGTCCGCTGCCATGGGTTTGCGGCTGTATGTAACTCCGCATTATGGCAGCGAGATGATCCTTCGTCCGCCGGGGAATGGTCGATTCCTGCCATGGGATGTGGAGGGCATTACCAAGGTTCTGGCGGAAGACATCGATTCCGGTGCCTTGTTTCATTCCTCCGGAGAGATGGGTGAGGCCTTGGACCGTGTCGGATTTTTGTACGAATTGCGTCAGCGCTATCAGGAAATTCTTCGCGCTAAAGCGGATGCGGGTTCCGGCACTTGAATTTTGAATTCCATGGCAACAGCGAATGCAACATGCCCGACGCAGCGGGGCGAATCCTTTCGGTCTGGATGGCTGATGTTTGGCATCATCGCTCTGTGGACCACGTTGTCGTATCCGTTGATCGTTCGCACCGGCAGTGTCATCGTCGATGGCTTCCAAAGTCTCGGTGCGGTGGCGGGCGCTTCAAGTCCCGGCGCTTTGCGTTGGCCGATGCTGGGAGGTTTTCTTGCTTACGATCAGACGTGGGGCTTTCATTGGATCGGCTGGCCTTTGCTGCGCTCGCTGTTGCTCCCGGTGCTGCCGTGGAATTCGACGATTGATCTGGGAATTTGTTGCATCATCTGGGGAGGCATGGCCTGGGTTTTGTTCCGGATGGTTCGAAGATACGAAGGGCAACTGGTGGCGTTCTCTGTCGCAATCACGGCTTTGATCGCGCCGGGTTTTATAGTGGCGGCACAAAGTTATCGTCCTGAAATCCCAACGGCTTTCGCCCTGGTGATGGCCCTCTCGCTATGGAACCAGTCATCGCCATTCAAACGTAGCCTATGTTTTCTCCTTTGCGCGATCCTGCCCACTTTGCATCCCCTGGGCTTGTTGGTTCCTGGAGCCTGGTGCGGGTTTGATTTTCTTGTCGGTTGGAAACGAGAGGGTTTCATCCGTGCGTTTCGGTTCGCGACGATTCGAGCTTTGCCCCTGTTGCTTGGTTGTGGACTGCTGGTTGTCTGGTTTGTCAGCCGACCACTGGCATGGACGCAATTCAAAATGAATCTTGAAAGCCAGCGCATGATGATCGATGGACTCGGGACGGGTTACGCGACATTTTTCCGCTGGGGTTTGGGCTCGCTGGGCTCGGTGCCACTGATCGTGTTGCTGGGCACCTCCGCCGTATTCGGGTTGTGGCGGATTACCCGATCATTCCGATCATCTGATAACGCTGAAACGGACGCCGTCGTTCTTGCGGCCGTGGGTGTTGTTATTGCTCTGGGATTCAACATTTTGGCAAAGAATCCAAACAGCCTTCACGTGGTGGCGATTCTCCCCCTCGCGGCCTGGCTTTTTGTTTCCGCGATCCGGACTGTTTCGCCTCGGTTGTCCGGGATCAGCTTCCTTGTCCCGCTGGGATTCGCCTGGTGTGTCTTTCTGGCTTTGCCGATCAAGCAGGGTGTCAGCTTGTCGAAACATCGCGGGGTCGGCTATCGCGATGAATTGACAGCAGGGCTGAAGTCGCTCCCCGAGACAAGATGTGTCCTCATCCCGGTGGCGATGTGGGAAGCGGCGGTTTCAGTGCCTGACTCTGCCACCAGTTACCGGTTTTCCACCTTTCCGAATCTGATGTCCAACTCCCAGCGGGCTGACTACGAACGCATGTTGTTGGCGGAAACATTGCCGGGTGATCTCCTCGTCTGGGATGCTCTCCAGGACTACGGCGGCATTTTTAATTTTGTCACCTCCACCGCCCTCCGTCACCAGGTGATCCGTCCAATGGATGACGGCGCTGCTTGGGAGCGTTTGCCAGATTTGATGCTGCAGACCGTTTATACAAAAAATCAAACGGCCGTCTTTGAAGTGTATCGGAAGCGTTAGCCTATTTCTCATGTCCGCTCAACAAGAATCCCCGCTAACTCCATCTCCGAACTGGTTTCCAGGCATCGAGTGGTTGAGGGTGATGTTCATCGCATTTGTGGTGTCGATGCACCTGAATCTTGCTCAGGAATTCGCGCAGGCTTCAGGCAATGCACATTCGCTGACCGGATACGACATTCTGTTGAGTCAGGTTTTCTGCATGGCCGTGCCTGGGTTCCTTCTCATTGCGGTGTTCCTGCAGGCGATCAAGAATCCCGATTGGAGCAAAGTCCGCGCCCATCTTGTCGATACTTTTTTCCTCTACGCATTCTGGGTTGGTGGCTGGATTGTCTGGACCCATGGCAGGCCCGAGCATGGAGTGATCGGTTTGATCAAGTTTTTCCTCAAGGGGGGTGGCTGGGCATTTTACTTTTTTGTGATTCTTTTGATCGTTCATATCGTCTATGCAATCATTCGCAAGATTCCGAACAAGGGTTTGTGGTTTGGACTGTTTTTGGCAAGTGCACTGGTGATGGGAGCGTTCCTGACGATGGCGCTCAGGTCTCATGCGTGGACGAGAATCGAAACGTATTGGTGGCCGATCTGTTTTCTTCCCATTCCCTTTATGGCCTTGTTGCTGGCCCGTCACTGGCCCGCACTCAGCGTGAACCGCATGCTCCATCGACGAGTTCTCCTCACCAGCATTGTCCTGGCCGTGGCCGCTGGTATCATTGAATGGATCTGCGCCGCAGATGCCACTGATGCCGCCAAGCTGCCCCTCCGGCCCTTTCTTCCTGAATACCTTCGGATGTCGCCCATGCTGATCGCGTTTTCGGCGATTTTGGCTGCCTTGAAGTTTCCATCAGCGCCGCAGTGGATTCGGTTCATCGCCAGGAATTCACTCGGCATTTTTTGTCTTCATGTATTCATTCTCCGTGGACTTCACCGGGTGATTGCTTCGGTTGCCGGGCCATCGGAATGGTCGCTTGTTTTGACTCTTTTTGTGGTTCTTGTGGGAGGAGCGTTTGCAACGGAATTCGTCCGCAAACTATTCCGCGAACGCCTGGTCTGAATTCCACCAAGGGCGTTGCCCCGCTTTTTTCGCACGCACTCAGTTCTTTTCTTTCATCATGTCGGATCAAACAAGCCCTGAAGCGGCAGAGATTGCACCGCCCACAAAACCCGAGGCAAAAGCGGAGAAAATCCATCTCGACGGTTTCGACTATTTGCGGGTCTTTTTCATGATGATGGTGCTGATGGGGCACGCAAATCTGTTCTGGTACATGGCGGAGCAGCGCCAACACAGCGTGGGACTGGGACCGAATGTCTGGGACTATCTCTATTTCGAAGTACAATCCTCGGCTGTTCCGACATTCATCCTGATGTCGATGGTCTTGTTCTCCTTGCGCCCGCCAAGCTGGAGCAGAACGGTGGACCGGGTCAAAAAACTGGGATATCTCTATTGTTTCTGGGTGGGTGCCTGGGTTCTTTATACGAAAGCGAGGCCTGAGCCAGGCATTCTTGGTTGGATCGAGTTTCTCCTCAGGGGTGGAGGTTGGCTATTCTATACCTTTGCCTCCTTGATGATATTGACACCCTTCTGCTGGGTGGCAGCGAAATTGAGCAGGCGTGGTCAGTGGGTTGGTTTGGTGCTTTCCATTTTGGTCGTGCTCGCCACCTCGCTCTGGGTCTATACCGACAAGAAGTGGCTTTATCACCATTTTTACTGGGTGCCCTCCTGTTTTGCGATGATGCCTTTCGTGGCGGCCATTCTCGCCCCCCATCTCAAACGGTTTCGCGAAAGTGGCGGCATGCGGTACAAATGGATCGCTGTCATGCTAGTCGCAGGGATTGTTACCGCGCTGTTGGAGTGGAAATTTTCCGCCGCAAGTGAGCTGATCACTGGGGAAAGGCGCTGGTTGCCCAAACACGCCCGGTTCTCGATCCAGTTCAACGCCATTGCGCTGCTTATCTTCAGCCTCGGTGTCAAAAAGCCGGTTAACTGGCTGGTTTCCTTTTTCGCACGCAACTCCCTCGGCGTGTATTGTCTGCACCCGTTTATCTTGAGAGGATTCATCGAGCCCGCCCAACGTTTGATTGGCCCGTACGCCCCCGACCTCGCGATTCCGGTCGGCTGCCTGGTTGTGGCAGTTTTTTGTTCGCTGGTGACGGAGTTTTTGCGAGCTGCGTTCAAACATCGGTTGATTTAGCCCGAAACCTGCCCTGCCTGTGTGGGCAATACTTTGCAGAAAAAACTCTTAAAGTGACATTGCGAAAACGCACGACCCACAATTGTTTTGACGTTGACACAATGCCGGATTATAGACTACCAAGTTTCATCCTCCTGTTTGCAATTCACAACCCTTGCTCCTAACTGTTCGTGAAAAAAATCATTGCTCGCATTGTTTTTTTCTGGCTTTGCGTTTGCGGCGACGCGCCATGTCAGACCTCAACGTTGTATGTCGACTTCGGATCTTCCGCGTATACGACCGCCAGCCCTGACGCTTCAGGACACTATTGGAACAATTGTACCGAGGCCACGCCAAATGGCCTTCCCAATTTGATTTCCGATACCAACGAACTTACGGGGATTTCGCTTGGTGTCACTGGAACAGTCCTCGTCAATCCGTTTGGCACGACCGTTCCCAATCCGGTCACGCTTGGCGGTCTTGCGGTGGCAAGCGCAACCATGGATTGGTTTTATGTGTATGATCCCAACGTGATCACCGTCACTTTGGGCAATCTGGCACCGGATGGAATATACCGATTGTCGCTGTTTGGTTCCAGGGACAGTGAGGAAACCCGTGTTACCAAATACGATGTCGTTGGACAAACAAGTGTGGTTAGGATGTTGACGTCCAGTGGGCTAGGGCTTGGACTGGCGCCGCAAGTTAATGCAAACCGATCCAATGTTGCGCTGGTGGAAAATCTAATTCCCGCCGCCAATGGTTCGATCACCATTTCAGTCCGCCGTGAAGTAGGCCTCTTCGGTTACCTGGGTGCTCTGAGGCTGGAGACCATGAATACGGTCGATGGCCCTCCCACAGCGACCGGGGTGGCCGCATCCGGTGCGCCACGGGTGGGTTCGGGCCTGGTGGGTCGCTATACATACTGGGACAAGGAGGGTGATCCGGAATCGGGAACGCAGTTTTTCTGGGAGCGTGCCGATTCTCCCACCGGAACACCAACCCGCTTTGTTGAGCCATCGACAACAGCATTGACCTGTGTTCCTACCTTGGCCGAGCAGGGTAAGTATGTTCGGTTGGGCATCATTCCCAAATCGAGCAGCGGGAGACTTCAAGGCGGTGCCGCTTTCTCCCGATGGATGGGGCCTGTTGTTTCTGCTGCGACTAAAACGACATTTCATATCGGCAGCAGTTTCACGCTATGGCCGGACATTCCGCGTCAACTCAAGCAGTTGGGGCAAACCACAGGAGATTTGCTCATGCCAGGTGTCCAACTGACTTCTGGACGGGATTCGCGTTACCACTGGGAAAATGGTCTCGATGGCGGAGGCATTGGATCCGGCCTTCCGTCGCGGCCTGAACTTGCCACTGGCACATGGGACGCTTTGGTGCTCCAGCCGTTCAATTCGGAATGGATGCCTTGGTCGGTGGTGCAAATGAGAACCTATGCGCAGAATTTCTATTCACTTGCTGATGCGCACGGAACACAGGTATATCTCTACTGCGCGTGGCCTTGGCGCTACCAGTCCGTCGCCACACAAAATGACATCAATGCCGCTTTTGAGCAAGTAAGGTCGGCGATCAGCGTGGGAGGAAGCAGGCCCGCCTTGATCATCCCCGCAGGAGAGGCGCTGCGCGCGGTTATCAATTCTTCCGGTGTTGGTGCACTGTCCGGTCTTTCCCGAGAGAGTTACTACAGGTATCAGGAAAATCCCTTGGACGATCTGCATCTGAATCATCTTGGGTCGTATGTTTCCGCGTTGACCCACTACGCTACGATTTTCAAAAAGAGCCCGGTTGGTCTTCCCGCGCAAGGACTTGATGCGGGATTTTATAACGATAACACCGTTTATTTTGATCAAGCGGTAGCCACCCGAATCCAGCGCTTGGTTTGGTGGGTGGTGGCAAATTATCCCAACTCAGGGGTGGTTGAACAGGTCTCGTATCCGATTGATCCCGCTGGTTCGGGTTATGTTCCACCGGACATCGGTTCGGGCAACGGTCCAGGCACCGGTACGGTAACACTTCCACCCCGTCCTATCAATTATACTCCAGCACCCGCTTTGGTTGTTCATGATGGTGTTGTCGACGACCCTGCTTTGCTCAGTCTCGCTTTCGGGCCTGCGTTGGGCGGAGGAACGATACCGCAGGAAAATCTGCCCCACTTGACGAGCGGGTCGACACCGCAGCAGATCGAGATCGAGTATACCATCAATCCAGCCGCCGAAGCGGCAATGGTCACGTTCACGCCCGAGTGGTCGGTGGACTTGATCCACTGGACGCAAACACCGCCCCCTTCTACACTGACGATCCGCGATGGGCAGAAAGTGCGGTTTTCATGGCCGGTCACCCTGCGAAGGGAGTTCTTCCGCGTCTATTTGGAAAAACCCGCGCCCTGACACTGCTTGCAGCGAGGCTCTGCGCTGCATCAATTGATTTTACCTCGTCACGCAATTCATTGCGGCGATACTTCCAGCGCTTATGTTGTTCAATTCGTGGGACTTTCTGATTCTTCTGGGAATCACATTTTTGCTCTATTACTTGCCGGTTTCACGTGGTCGTCACGGCAAGTCCTGGCAGGTGACCGTCGCCTTGGTGGCGAGCGTGGTGTTCTACGGATGGGAAGATCCGCGCCTGCTGAGTCTGTTGGTGGTTTCCTGCGTCGGCAACAGTTACGCCACCGCACGGATCATCCAACACAAACTCGGCGGCAGGGAGGAACGGGTGCGCCTATGGGTGCGGCTGGCGGTGATTCTCAACCTTTCGCTGTTGGCGGTCTTCAAATACGCTCCTTTCGTCGTGTCGATGGTGCCGGGAATTCCAACGGGATGGGTCGATTTCATTCGCTCCATTCCTTTGCCGATCGGCATTTCCTTTTACACGTTTCACGGCATCAGCATGATTGTCGATGTCGCGCGTGGCGAAGTTACAAGGGAAAGTGATGAAATGCTCTCGAAAGGAACCCGTTTCACCAAGGGAGTGCGCGACATCGGTTTCTATCTGCTTTTCTTCCCCCAGTTGGTGGCCGGGCCGATCGTCAAGGCAAAGCAGTTCTGGCCGCAAATCGCCGCCAAGCGACTTGAGGACATTCCCTGGGGGCAGGTGCTGCGCTCGCTGATTGCAGGGTTTTTCCTCAAGATGGTGGTGGCGGACAACCTGGCGGAACAAACGGTCATGCTCACCAAACCATGGATCGTCTCGGCGGGACCACTGGATTTGATCCTGCTGCTCTATGGTTACTCGATGCAGATTTTCGCGGACTTCGGTGGCTACTCGCTGATCGCCATCGGACTTGCCGCGATGTTTGGCTACAAATTTCCGATCAACTTCGATTTCCCCTATCTCTCGACCAGCATCACGGAATTCTGGCGTCGCTGGCACATGTCGCTCTCGGCCTGGCTTCGCGATTACCTCTACATTCCTCTCGGCGGGAACCGGAAAGGGGAGGCCAGGACCTACCTGAATCTGTTCCTGGTGATGTTTCTCGGGGGACTCTGGCATGGTGCCGAATGGAAGTTCGCGCTGTGGGGAACCTTGCATGGCGTGCTTCTCGGCGTGGAGCGTTTCTGCTTTCGCAAGCGAACGCGGGAACAAGCAGCGCAAGCGCAGTCTCCTGTGCGAGCGCTGCTCGGCTGGTTCTATACCTTCCATGCCGTCACCTTGTTATGGTTGACCTTTTTGATGCCCGACCTTCATCAGATGGGAATCTTTTTCCGCGAGCTGACAATTCCCGGAAAAATGTTAGGCCCTGCGGTTTTTGTTTCCGTGGTCTTCGGCTCGGCTGTAGTTCTTTATCATGCTTTCGGCTGGTGGCGCGAACATCGAGCCGAGACGTTCTCGCAATTCCGCGGTGGCTGGCCAGAGGCATTCGCCTACGGTGTGATGCTTTTCCTGATCGCCACCAACTCGGGGGCCCCGCAAGGTTTCATTTACTTCCAATTTTAACCCAGGCTTGCCGATGAACCAACCTAACAGCACGATGCGATTGTTGACGGGAATTGCGGTCGCCATGATCCTTTGTTTTTGTATTCAAGGTGTTGCCTATTTCTTCCTTCACTGGCGTACGGGTAAAACCGAGTCGAACTATTTCAGCACGATCAGCCGATTCCAAGGTGCTGTGGCGCCCGGTGCGGAAATCGCCGTTGCCGGTTCATCGATAACAGGCCGACTTCCCGGTCGCGAGGTGGGCAATACTTTAGTTGCGAATCTCGGGTCCGACGGTGGATCTCCACAAGACGGAATTTTGCTGATGACAGAGGGTTTTCTCGCCCGTCCCGAATGGCTGGTCGTCGAGACCAACACACTTTTCAACGGCGTGGGATACGGCGACACTCCCGCCGTGGGTGGAGCACGCGACCCGTGGTTCGCGATTGGCGGGCGTTTTCCATTACTGGGAGCTTCAGCCCGTCCTTCTGGCATGCTGTATTCCCGCCTTCTATCGCGAAGCTGGACGGGGACAGGCAAACCTTTTCCGCTCGGCAAAAGTCCTGAGATTGTGAATGAAGTTCGGTCGTTCGATTTCACTCCAAAAGAACGAGAAAGGCTTGAAGCGCTCATCAGCAAAATGGGGGAATTGCGGCGCTCTGGAGTGAAAATCCTTCTCGCCAAGTATCCGGCTGGAGAAATGAAGCCGCGTGATCAGGAGCGGATGGATGCGACCATCGCGAGGATATCTTCCGAACTCCGTCTGCCTTACATAGATCTCGCAGGTCAGATTCCACGCGATTCACTCGAGTTCACAGATTCCGTCCACTTGGGCCCCGCATCCGCATCTCGGTTGTTGGATACGCTTCTGGCTGTTTGTCGGGATCTCGACATTGCCAATCCCTAGATTAATTCCATCCCATGAAAACAGCCTTGATTGGATATACCGGCTTCGTCGGTGCCACGCTTGACTCGTGCTTGAATCCGAGTAACCGGTATCGCTCCACAAACATCAACGACATTGCTGGACAAGCATTCGACCACGTGATCTGTGCCGGAGTTCAGGCGATGAAATGGTGGGCCAACCTTCATCCGCAGGAGGACCTCGATGGAATTGATCGCCTGCTCGATGCTCTTGCCGGGGTGCAAGCCGAGCGCTTCACGCTCATCTCCACCATCGATGTCTATCCAGTTCCCAGGGGGGTTGACGAGAACAGCCCCATCAACAAGGAAGGCCATCACGCTTACGGTCTCAATCGACTTCATGCCGAGGAATGGCTGGCGCAGCAGTTTCCGAATATCGCCATTCTCAGACTGCCCGGACTTTTCGGTCCCGGTCTGAAGAAGAATGTCATCTTCGACATGCTTCATGACAACAATCTTGAGAAAGTCCATCCGGGTGGCCTGTTTCAGTACTACGATACCCGCAGGCTGGCGGCGGACATCGAAATCGTCTGGCAGGAGGGCATTCGATTGTTGAATGTCTCATCGGAACCGGTTTCGACAGCGGAAATTCGCGACCGGTTCTTCCCAGGGAAAATTCTTGGTGGCGAAGGTCCGCCGCCACCGAGCTACGACATGCATAGTATTCATGCTGGCATCTGGGGCGGGACTGATGGTTATCTTTATTCAAAGCAGACGTTGCTTGCCGATCTGGGCGATTGGTTGAGCGAGGCTGCCAGGTGACCCACCTTGCGGGTCGTTGGGGTCGTAATTATCCATGCACCAGTCAATTTCACTGTCGCGCGGGCGACTCTGCCTGGTCATCGCCGCTCTTTGCGGAATTCTTGCCTGGATGGTCTGGGCCGCCTGGCTCACGGGGCCCGTCATTTCGGATTCATGGCAAAGCATCGGACCTGCGGTGAACGCAAGAGCCCCGCTTGATTTGCGGGGGCTCTTTCTGGGTGATTTCGATGGCTTTGACCGGGTGTGGGGACACCATTGGCCTGGATGGGCGATGGCCATGAGCCTGACACGTCCCTGGCTGCCGTTCAATCCCATCGTGGTTTTCTCCATCGAAGTCGTCCTTGTCGCACTGGCGGCCTGCATTCCATTCGAAATCTCCTCATCCACCACCGGGCGATGGTTGGCATGCCTGGTTTTCCTCACTGCGTTGCTTCATCCGGAGATCAATGTGGCCTTGTCGTTGATGCGACCGGAGGCGCTCACTGCGCTGCTGATGGTTCTGATTGTTCGTGAACTCGTTCGTGTTGGGAAAAAGCGACTTGCAACAGGGATTGTGGCGGTCTGCTCCTTCGCGCTGCCGTTGCTGCATGTGTTGGGTGTGATTGCTCCGCCCGCGTTGGTTCTGGTGGTCGTGCTCTGGTGTCGGCTTTCTCCCCGAGCGCTCATGAAAAACGCCTTGTTCTCCCGCCTGCTTGCCCTTTCCATGGGCTGGTTGGCTGGCGCTGCGACTCTTGCAGTCTGGTTCCCCGGTGATCCCAGCAGGCTCCATCAGTTTTCCGCCAACCTGGCGGCGCAACGACTTTCCGCCCATTCGTTGATCAATTCCGCGCGTGCCTGTTTCTTTTCGGAACCTGCGGGGTTGATGATGCTGATGCTTTTCGCCGTGACGGGATTGACGGTATTCGCCGCACTCAGGAAAGGATCGCGCAGTATCAATGTGCTTCTCTGGGCCGCCATGCCGCTTGCGGCGCTTGTGTTTTCCATCGTGGCACAAAATCCCAACAGACTCCACCTGGCAGCGTTGATCCCCTGCGCGCTGGCGGCATGTGTGAGCCATGGGTCGGCAAAAAAAGATTTGCTGACAAGGTGGATTCCACTCCTGCTGGTGCCGATCGCACTGTTCACATTTTTGTTTCAGGCCAATCGATTGCTGAAATGTGTTAGGTTTGGATCAATGGGACCACGACATGCAACCGGAGAATTGGTGAAAAAACATGACGGGGAAGGGCGGTTGTGTATTTCTCTGTCGCTGTGGAAGCCCGCCGCTGCCGTCGGTACCAAGAATGTTCGGTTTTATGCATTTCCGAATGTCGCCGAGCCTTCCTATCGCGAAGCTGCGGAACGTTCCCTTTTGAAGGATGCCAGGCCTGGTGACCGACTTGGTTTCGATGTCACCCAGAATGATGCTAACAATGATTTTTTCGAGAAGAAAGCATTCGCTCATCTGACCTTCGTCGATCCCCATGCGCTCGGGCCCATGATCGAGGAAATCCAAGTCAAGGGGCTGTCCGGTTCAAGATTCTTCCGGGTAATCCGGATTGATCGTCCTCCTTTCCATTCATGAATTTGTCGATCATGGATTCAGGCCCCCTGTGCAAACGCATTCTCGGTTTCGCGGTTCCGACCATCCTGTGGATCTGCTTGTCATCCTGGGTCGGTTGGCATGCGGTTGGTCCGGGATACCCGGATGGATTTCAGAGTGTCGGCGCATCCTTCGGTGGAAGTCCCGGGCATTTGACCTGGCCAATGCTCGGCGATTTTGAGGGTTTTGACCGGGCCTGGGGTTACCATTGGTTTGGCTGGCCAATGATCCGGTCGCTGCTGTCAGTGGTTCTGCCATGGACGGCGCTGGGTGACGGAATCGCTTTGCACGGGCTCCGAGCACTTTTGGCCGTTCTTGTGGCGGAAACGGTATTCCGTCAGACGCGTTCGACCCCCGCTGCTTTTGTTGCACTCTTCATCGTTCTTCTCAACCGGGGATGGTTTTGCAGCATGGCGTTTCTTTTTCGACCGGAGACGTTTTCGGCTCTCGTACTTTGGGGCGCCGCCTTTCCGCTGATGTCAACCAGCCATCGTGGCGGGCGTATTCCAACCGCGACATCGGTGCTGTGTCTGATGCTGCTCCCTTTGCTGCACCCGTTGGCATGGCCAGCGGCATTGATCGTGGTCGTATTTGGAACGGCATCGATGCATGGTTCGGCTGCAACCCCAAATTGGATCGTGTCTTCGCTGGTGCGGTGGTGGTTTCCTTTGATGACTGGCGTTGCTCTTTTTGCAAGCTATTATCTGATGGATCCGTTGCGTGGACAGCAGTTCATGCAGACGATTGCAACGACCGCCCTTTTCAAGTCAGGCTTGTTAGCCACGGCGCAGCGGCTATTTCTGGAGCCGAAAAACCTCTTTTTCTCTGCTCCCGCGGCTGTGGTTCTGATTGTTGGTTTGTTTGCTCTGTGGGGGTCGATAGGGCATGCAAAATCTTGGAGCGGGGGGCTGGGGCCTTCTCTCGCGCTGGTGCTGGCTTCGTTCGTCTATCTGTTTCTTGCAGGCCACCCGAACACCGGTCATGCGGCGGTGATGGCACCTTTTGTCGGTCATGCGGCGGGCAGATTGTATGCGATGGAGTGGCGCTGGCGGCCTTTGAATTTTCTGATCCGTCCCGGCTTCATTGGTCTTGCCGTGGTGTGTTCGTTACCACTTTTGCTTGTGGCGGGTGCTTTTTCCCAGCGTCCGCCGCAGTCGCCGCGATCCATGGCCAGGATCGTTTTGTCCCGGGCTCTTGCGGACAGCAGCGGACAGGTCATCATACCACTGGCCTTGTGGGAGGCGGCAGGGGAATTGCCTGAGGAAAAACGAAGCCGTCTGAGCTTCGCCACGTTTCCCAACTGGGTGACTGTGGATCGTCGACTGCGCTACGAAACCGGGGTGATCAATCGCTAGAAAGAAAGTGACGTGCTTGTGGTGGACGGCACACCGCCGGAACCTAGCGATCCGGCCAATGTGCTGCCATGGCCGCGAACGGATCTTTTACGAGGGGTTGGGGAGACACCATGGGTTGAAGGGGAACGTTTTCCCGCCATCGTCAACAGCACTCTTTTGTTAGGTTCCCTGCATCGCGAGGAAATGCAGCTTGGGCCAATGCAGTTGTTTCGCTTCCAATCCAAGCACTGATTTTCATGAAGAACCCGCTTTCCGTTTCCCACATTGCCTGGCCTCCCGATCGGGAGGAGGTAATGCTCGATTTGCTTGTTGGTGCCGGGGTAGGCGTGATCGAACTCGCGCCGCTGCGGGCCTTCGGGAACCCGCTTCTCGCGAAGGAATCCGAGGTGAAGGCGAAGGCGGACTGGTATCGAGAGCGGAGCTTTCGTATCGGTTCCTTCCAAGCGCTCCTGTTCGGAGCTGAGGGCGTGTTTCTCTTCGAGGACGAGGCCTCGCGGACGCGGATGAAGGAGTGGCTGATTGCCGTTGGAAAGGTTGCCGGCTGGTGCGGTGCGGGACCAATGGTGTTCGGTTCACCGAAGAACCGGCTCAAAGGCGAACTTTCCCACTCCCAGGCGATTGAGAGCGCGGCCCCGTTTTTCCGCGAGGTGGGTGATGCCTGTGCGGCGGATGGCTCCTTTCTGGTCATGGAGGCAAACCCGGAAGCCTATGGCGCGGATTTTTGCACGCGCATGGAACAGGCGGCGGAACTGGTCAGTCTGGTCGATTCCCCCGGTTTCAAATTGCACGTCGATGCCGGTGGACTGGCATTGAGTGGTGAGGAATTCGAACCTGTCGTCCGGCAGGCTGCGAAATGGATCGCGCATGCCCACGCCAGCCAGCCGAACTTGATCGATTGGGAAACGCCCGACCTGGTGCACGCCAGACTTGCGTCTGTTCTGCATGAGATTGACTACTCTGGTGATGTGGCAATTGAAATGCGCGCGACCGAGCCCGTTGCGGATTCGGTGATCACTGCGATAGAAAAAGTCGCATTGATCTATCAGAAATCATGAGCGAACGGGATGTCAACGTGGTTATCGCGGGTGGCGGTTTTTTCGGCTGCACCATTGCCATGATGCTGCATCGCCGGGGACTCAGGCCGCTGGTGGTGGAAGCGGAGGATGAACTGCTCACGCGGGCATCCCGGGTCAATCAAGCCCGTGTCCACGGCGGCTATCACTACCCGCGCAGTTTGATGACCGCTTATCGGTCGCGTCACAACTACGAACGCTTCCGCAGTGTTTACAGGGAGGCGATTGTCGACAAGTTCACGAAAATTTACGGGGTCGGCCGCCTTTTTTCCAAGGTCACGGCGAATCAATTCGAGGTCTTCATGAAACGGATCGGCGCGCCATTGAAGGAGGCGCCGGAGCGGATTTCGAAGTTGTTCAACCCCACCCTGACCGAGGCGGTGTGGATCGCCGAGGAGTGCGCTTTCGATTGCTCATTGCTCCGTGACCGTTGTCGGCGCGACCTCGATGAAGCGGGCATTCCAATCCGCTTTGGCACCCGCGTGGAAGCCGCGGAAAAAGCTGCCGATGACAACGTGGTGGTCAGGCTCAGTGATGGCTCTGAATTGCCCGCCATGCTGGTGATCAATGCAACCTACAGCGGGCTGAACCTGCTCACGGGTGGCAGCCACCTGCCGGTGATCCCTTTGAAACACGAGCTGGCGGAAATGGCTTTGATCAAGCTTCCGGAAGAACTCGATGGCCTTTCCGTCACCATGATGTGTGGTCCATTTTTTTCTTTCATGCCCTATCCCTCGCGGAATCTGACCACGTTGAGTCATGTGCGTTACACGCCGCATCTCCAGTGGTTTGAAAAGCCTGGCGAGGCACCCTGCGATCCCTACCAACGATTTTCCCAGCTCAAGAAGCAAAGTCACTTCGAATACATGGTCAGTGATGCCTCCCGCTACATACCGGCATTGCGGAACGCCGAACACTGTGATTCAATCTGGGAGGTGAAAACGTTGTTGCCCCAAACTGAAGTGGATGACGGCCGCCCGATCCTGTTCCGGCGTGATCCGCTTCTGCCTGCCTTGATCCATGTGATGGGCGGGAAAATCGACAACATCTTCGACGTCGAGGACGAACTCGATGCCATCCTTGCATTGAAAGCTTGAAACAACTACATCCCATTTCATTCATGGATTCTCATACGGTAGTCAGCGTGGTCGTGCCCCTCGAGAATGACGGTGCCATTCTCGAAACTTTCCTCCCTGATCTATCCCGGGTGATGGCAGCGGGTTTCCGCTTCTTCGAGATCATTCTTGTTGACGATGGATCCACGGACGATACCCGTCAGCAGGTCGATCAACTGTTGAAGTCCGTGCATCAAGTGCGCTATCTGCGCTTGTCCCGTCCCTTTGGCCGCGATGTGGCGCTCTCTGCCGGCATCGAGTCGGCGATAGGTGACTATGTGGTCACCCTTGATCCCGCGGCTGATCCTGTGGAACCGATTCCCGACATGGTCGCCCGCTGCCGCATCAATGGCGGAATTGTTCATGGCGTGGCGGAAAATCCGAGAAGCCGCTCAGGCTTGCGGGAGTTTTTTGGAGGCTTGTTTCGTGGCTATTGCAATCGACGCTTGGGTGTCGATCTCAAACGCGGCGCCGAGGATTTCCGCGTGATGAGTCGACAGGCTGTCAACGCCCTGTTGCAGATTCGCGTGCAAAGCCGCTATCTCCGGGTGTTAACCCTGACATTGGGATATCATCATGAGTTTTATCCCTATCGACGAAATGAGCGCGGTGGGGTTGTCCATCGCGGCTCGCTGGCTTCCGAATTGGCGACGGCGATTGACCTGCTCGCGGCCCACACCCGCCATCCGCTGCGGATGGTGACCGTGGCCGGCATGCTGGGAGCCGTGTTGAACCTGCTATACGCCTTGTATGTGCTCGGCATCTATCTGGTGAAACCTAACGTCGCCGAGGGCTGGACGACTCTCTCCCTCCAACTCAGCGGGATGTTTTTCTTCATCTGTCTGATTCTCGGAGTGCTCAGTGAATATGTCGGCACAATCCTCGGGGAGGTCCGCAGTCGTCCGCTGTATTTCATCGCCCATGAGGCTAACAGTTCGGTCCTGCTCGAGGACACGGTCCAGTCCAGCATTGTGAAGGATTCTACGGAGGAGGTGGCTCGATGAACGATAGTCCGGAAGTGCTCCGCGGTGATGATGTTGCAAGTCCCCGCTATGAGGTCATCTGGGAGCGACCGCGAGCGAAGCGATGGGCGATCTGCGTTTTCGTTATCAACGAGGGGGAGAAAATCCGCAAACAACTTGCCGCGATGACGCAATATTCGAAAGATGTGGATGTGATTGTCGCCGATGGCGGCAGCACGGATGGTTCTCTCGATGGCGCGCTGATGGAGGCGACCGGAGCGAAGGCTTTATTGGTGAAACGAGGACCCGGAAAGCTCAGTGCGCAGATGCGCATGGCCTTTCACTACTGTCTCGCCGAGGGCTATGACGGCGTTGTCGTGATTGACGGCAATGGCAAGGACGGGCTCGACGGCATTCCCGGCATGTTGGCCGCACTGGAGCAGGGTTATGACCATGTTCAAGGCAGTCGGTTCATTCCCGGCGGTCATCATGAAAACACTCCCTTGACCCGCTATCTGGCAGTGAATCTGCTTCACGCACCGCTGATTTCCCTCGCATCTGGTTTCCGCTACACGGACACCACCAACGGCTTCCGTGCCTACAGTGCCAGGCTGCTGAAGGATCCTCGCATTGGCGTTTTCCGACCATGTTTTGATCGTTACCAGTTGCATTATCATCTCGCCATTCATGCGGCGAGTTTGGATTACCGTGTTTGCGAAATACCTGTCTCGCGCAGCTATCCCGCGAAAGGAAAAACCCCCACCAAAATCAAGGGCGTGTCCGGCTTGGTCGGCGTGTTGAAGCAGCTATGGGATACCTGCACGGGTGTCTACGATGTCGACCCATGAACCAGTCATCGCTGCTATCAATTCCTGCGACAATCCTGCGAGATCTGCAAGGGTTGCTTGCCGACATGCGGCTGCATGGAATCAAAAAGTCCGTTGCCGCGGTCATGCGTCCCGATGCCCCGGGTTCATGGCAATTGCTGAAATATCTCGTCATCGGCGGACTGTCGGTGTTTGTGTTCATGGGGGTGTGCGCCTTGTTCCGCATGCTGGCCATTCATGGTTTCGGAGCATCCTACGACAATCACCGGGTGTTTTGGAATCTGCTCGAAATCACGGTTGGTTTCATCCCCACCAACGCTTTCACTTATGCGACCAACCGTCGTTGGGTTTTTGTTGCCGGAAAACACCATCCGCGCAAGGAGTTTCTGTTGTTCACCGCCGCAGCGCTACTGAGCATTTTCGCGTCGGAAATTGTCGCGTATTTTTTCATCACCCATTCGTCGATCGGTGACTTCCTGATCAAGATTGCGGTGATTGTCGTTTCCACCGTGGTCAATTTCACGTTTCGTAAAATCGTCGTTTTTTCCCGATAATTTCATGGAAGCTAAACCCAGTCATTCACAAGTCTCACTGCGGGCCACGATGGTTACCAACATGTTGCCTCCGTACCGCATCAGTTTCTATCAGGAAACGGCCAAGCTTGTTTCGTTTTCCTTGATCCTCGACACGCTGAGCGAATTCAACCGCAGCTGGGAGTTGCCGCACGATCTGAGCCGGTTGACGATCATCGTGCAAAACTGCCGGTCGTTCGTTTACAAGCGGTTTCGCAACGATGTCGGCTACATGGAGAAGCGCCAGTTTCAGTTCTCCGAACGGACGTTCTCCAAACTGCGCGAGACTTCGCCCGATGTGGTGGTGACCATCGAATACGGATTCAAAACTTTCTGGTCCTTGCTCTATGGTTGGTTTCACGAAGTCCCCGTGATCCTGGCTTCGGAAGGAACAATGCACACCGAGGGGCATGTGGGTTGGTTCAAGCGCTGCATCAGGAAGCTCATCGTGTCGCAGTGTTGCCGGTTCTGGTCGAACGGACCTGCATCGACGGAATTGTTGGTCACGTATGGAGCTGATCCCGCATTCATCGATGAGGGTATGACGGGGATCGACACGGATGAGTGGCGGCATGCGGTGAATGCGTGCCTCGCGGATCGCGAACGCATCCGGCTGGAATTGGGCCTGCGAGGAAAAGTGCTGCTGTTCTCCGGTTCGCTGAGTCCGCGCAAGGGGGTTGTTCTGTTGGCGGAGGCGGTTGAACAATGGCGCAAGGAAAAACCAGGAGACGACTTCACCCTGTTGTTATTGGGAGACGGCGAATGCCGCGAGTGGCTGGAGGATTGGGCCAAGCGAAATCCTGGCATCCATCTTGTCATGCCGGGATTCCTGCAGCATCACGATCTTCCACCTTATTTCGCCGCGGCCGACTGGGCGGTGTTGCCGACTGTGGATGACAACTGGCCGCTGGCCACTTTGGAAACACTGGTGGCCGGGCTGCCACAGTTGTTTTCGATCTACAACGGTGCAACCAGGGATCTGGGGACTTCCGCCACCGGAGTTGTGTTCGATCCGCTGGATCGCGCGGATTTCGTTCAAGCGTTGCAAAATCTATCGAGCCTCCACAACAATCGGGTGGACGAGAATGTTATCGAACATTTTGCCCAATACTACTGCGCCCACTCGCAGGCAGTTAGGGCGAGTCGTTCCTTTTCTGCCGCCCTCGCTGCGGATGGCCTGCATAACAGTTGATTCTTTTTGGATTTTCTGCCAATTCAATCGCCAGCAATATGGACAGTTTCAACAGGCGTGCATTCAATATCCAGGGATTGCAGATCATCGATGCTTTTCTGGTATGGCTTTCGTTTTCACTGGCGTACCTCGTCCGCGACCCTGTTGTGGATTTTTTCAATCTCATTGCGCTCCCCATTGACTGGGGCATCTACAAGCAGAATGTCGGCACCATCTATGATATCACCGCGATTCTGGTGGTGGTTGTGCCGATCACACCGCTGATCCTGGAAGTCATGGGGTATTACCGACACCCTCTCCGCAGTAACAGGATCAGGGCATTGGGTCATGTGGCGGGGGCTGTCTTTCTGATGATCAGTTTCATCGCGCTGATGTCATTGTTTTTCAAACTGAATGCCTCGAGTCGCGCCGTGCTCGTGATCGCTGGTTTTTTCGCGTCTCTCTTGTTGTGGATCCGTTTTCTTCTCACTCGCATCTATTGTTTTTACAAAAGCGGCAAGCAGAGCATCAAGGAGTCGATTGTGCTGGCGGGCAACCCTGACGAGGTGGAGCGGTTGTATGCGAGCATTGTCAAAGATGAGACCACGCAGTGGCGGGTGGTGGGTCGCTATGATCTTGCCAGTGAGAAGTGGGATGACTTCCAACAACTCTTGCACGACGAAGCGGTGGAACGGGTGATTTTTGCCGCAAAACATTCGGAATTCGATAAAATCGCCACAGCCGTGGAAATGTGCGAGGTCAGGGGAATCGAAGCTTGGGTTTCCGCCAATTTCATGCAAACCCAGGTTGCCCGCCCCTCCTTTGATTCGATTCAGGGAAATCCCATGCTGGTGCTGCGCTCCACACCAGATTTGTCCTGGGAACTGGTTGCCAAGGGAATGATGGACTGGTGCGGGTCTTTGATTGCAATCCTGCTCTCCGCTCCGCTCTGGCTGATCGTCGCCATCGGCATCAAGTTGCAAAGTCCGGGGCCGGTATTTTACAGACAGGAACGCGCGGGTCGCTATGGCAAGCCGTTTTCAATGCTGAAATTCCGCACCATGGTTGTGGATGCCGATAAAAAGTTGGAGGAATTGAAACTACAGGCGGGCAATCAAATGAGTGGCCCTGTTTTCAAACTGGAACACGACCCGCGGATTTTTCCGTTCGGTCGGATTTTAAGAAAATATTCGATCGATGAGTTTCCGCAGTTTGTCAATGTGTTCCTCGGCGAGATGAGCCTGGTCGGCCCGCGTCCGATGGCGATGTACGAACTGCCGAACATCGAGCGCTCGGAACACCGCAGAAAGCTGAGTGTGAAACCAGGGTTGACCTGCATCTGGCAAGTCAGTGGTCGCAACCAGATCAACAGTTTTGACGACTGGGTGAAGTTGGATTTGCAATACATTGACAACTGGTCGTTGTGGCTCGACATCAAACTCATCGTGATGACGATTCCCGCCGTTCTTTTTGCCAAGGGAGCCAAATGAGATGCTTGCCATGAAAAAGCTATTGCGCCGGATCGGTTTGGTAGTCGTGCGATTGTTCGGCAGCGATATTCACGATCTGGATGATGGCAACGTGTTGGGCAGGGCCTTGGTCGTGGCTTTCGGTGGCCGTGTGCATTTGGTCGGCTATAACGGCCTCCCGCTCCGACCTGTCAGCGTGGCCCAGAACCGGGTGAAATACTGGCGCATCACAATCGGTTTCAAAAAGGCCGAGGTTCCTGATTACCCGAACGAGGTGGTCACACACCAGTAAGAGCATGCCGAAGATCGCCACGATATTGCTCACCCATCAAGGGCTTGATGAAGTGAACCGGATGCTGGCGTATTGGCGGAATCTGGATTCGGATCAGGAATTCATCATCGCATATGGCGGCGATTCGCCAATCACACCTTCCGGGAATGATTGCTGGATTCGGGTCACCGATCCCGAGTTGCGCACCAGGGATCATCCGCGGGAGCGGCAGAGTTACCTCGGGGTTTTCAAGGCGGTATCGGCCGCCATTGCCGAGCGGGGAGCCACCCATGTTCATCTTGCCGAGTATGATGAAATACCCATGGTTCCGGATCTGAACCGGCACCTGCTGGAGTTGATGGACGCGGAAAAGTGTGATGTGCTCGGCCATCGCTTGTTGCGCGTCGATGACACCACACATCCTCATTTTCTGGATCACCAGAAAGATCCAACGTTTCTGGAGTATTGGAAGGGAATTTCCGTTAGAGAGAAACCCGGCGTGGTTTTGTCGATGCTTGGTTGCGGGTCGTTCTGGAAGTGGGAGGTTTTTGACGCCTTGTGCCGTCTCGAGCCGACCACCAGAATTTATCTGGAGCTTTTTCTGCCAACCGCCGCCCATCATCTCGGGTATCGAGTCAGGCCTCTGGCGGGACAGGATGCGTTCATGGCGCCTGAAAAACCGAAGTCGCGCGAGGACTTGGCCAAAATGAAGGAGCAGGGAGCTTGGCGGGTTCATCCGGTGAAGGGCATGTGGGTGAAGTGACCCTTTTCTGAAGCGGTCCTGTGTTTGCAAGGTGATGTTCTGGAATCAGCGGACGCGAATTTCAGCCGGAAAATGAAAATACAGCAGACGAGTAACAGTAGATAACCCATGTCGTTCGTTTCCGTCATGCTGTATCTTTTGGGCATTCTGGCTGCCGGCCTTTTTGCCATTGGCATGGATCCCTATTCCTGCGGCTTGCCCTTGCTGCTGCTGTCGGCGGCTGTAATCGTTGGTTCATGGAATCGAAAAAATACGACTCGCCTGGGTTTGGTTTCCTGCTTCGTCATCATGGTTGTTGGCTATTTCAGCTGGCGCATGGCAGTCTCGCCACTGGCCGATTTCGGCCGCAGTGATGGATTGCTGCTCTGCGGTGCCTTTCTTTCGTTTTGGTGGACGACAACCGCCGGAAACTCCGGAAAATTCACGATCTTGCTTTTTGGCTTGTGGTTGATGGCGCTCGCCAATGTGGGGGTTGCGGCGTATCAGGCCTATGTGGATGTCGATTTCTTCCCGATTTATGGCAAGCGGGCCACCATTGATTTTCCCAGCGGCTTCTATCATCACTACAATCATTTCGCCAATTTTCTGCTCGGAGTGGGGCTATTGTCGTTCGGTTATGCCATGGCGGGAACAACCCGCCGCAGCGTGCGCCTTGCGGGCTTTGGGATGTATCTGGTTTGCCTTTTCGGAATCTTCCTCGCAACCTCGCGGGGCGGCTGGTTGGCGATGGGATGCGGTTCAGCGGTGGTGTTTGTCGGCTGGTTGTCGGATCTTTGGCGCCGCAGGGTATCCTGGGCCGGCGGGGCATTGGTGGTGGCGACTGTGCTGGCACCCCTGCTGATCACCGGTGCATGGCATCTGGGGTCGAAGGCGGTGGCGAACAGAGGCGGCGGTGATAGCGGGCGTTTGGAATTCGCAAGCATGGCCCTGGAATTGATTACCGAAAAACCCGTAACCGGTGGCGGCAGCCGTTCATTTTTCTTCGATTCGATCAAGAAGTGGAATGTTGCGGAAATGTATGTGGGCAGTGGTGACATCCAATACGTCCACAATGAATATTTGCAGGCGGCGGTTGACTACGGATTCATTGGCCTGGGATTGCTGCTGTTGCTGT
>CAMAQB010000012.1 GCA_945860285.1 Akkermansia muciniphila
TAAAGGGACGACTACGCAACCAGCCCGCCGCCTCAAACCATTCAGAACTCCACAGCCAGCTCGCCAAAGTTATGAGATCCACACAGAAAAATCCCGCCTTGATCCGCAGCTTGTTCAATCATCCTGCAGTCGCTTATGCAGCTTGATAAGACGCTAGTATTTTATGGCCGGATTAATAAATTAGGCTAGGTTCTTGAGCGTAAAGGGAGAGGGAGCTAATCAGGTAGAAGAAGATTACAGGTATCGTTTTCATAGTGACATGATGAAATAGTTCCTCTCAGGTGGACGGGGAGTTCAAAAGTTGCAACAAGACGAACGCAACGGCCTTTGGCCTCCCTCCGAAGAAAGCGGCTTGGATCCCGCGGGGCGGGACCGCTGCCTCCCCGGCATTTCGGCTGGTTGGGCAGCAATGTGTTGCGGTCATTGCTGACCGCTTGTTGCGAGAATTTCGACATTCTCGTTCGCTCCGTTAAACGAACAGATCAAATCGTACATTCATTCTAAAAACATCAAGCTCTAATTTTTTGATGATCAGCACGTTGGCAATAGGGCGATTGGTTCGATCCTCGTAAAATATCTACGCGGCAGCGATTACAAAAGCACTAAACAAAAGGACACAATTATGGGGAATTCGACGTGAGATCCAAATAAACGCTCAACAACTGGCAAGGTTCACGAGAACTGCGAAACTCTAAATGTTCAACAAGTGCTTTTCACCACACATTGGAAAATCGACCATCAGATGCTCGTAGTAGGATGCTTCCCGGCGCTGGCCGCGAGGCCGGTGATCAGTTTTGCCAGTTCCTGCTCTGAGACGGGCAAGCGGTCACCGTGCTCATTTGTTGCTATGCCGCTAGGCACCCCAAAGATCGCGAAACCATCATCGACTGGGGTCCCCTCACCCACTCCCAGCGGCTCAAATTCCAACATCCAACTATGCCGATTCCTCGTGCGAGAACAGTCTCGGCGGTCCAACCTCGCCCCAAACACCCTACTGACCATAATTCAATTTACCTAAAAACATGCTCCCCGCCCTGTTCGAAGATTGCCAAAACTCCCCGAGCCTTGCTGCCAAGCGGATCCTTCACTCCCGTTCAGTGCCGCCCTCAAGCCAATCGCCCGGCTTTTTCACGAGCTGCCGATCTTTGTGCTTGACCGCTGCTGTGTGAACCGCTTGGCTGTGCCGCGGTTAGGTAGGTGCTTCTTGAACAACAATGTCGCCCCGGTTTCTCCGTGTAGCCCGGCGGCTGCAATAAGACGCATTTGCCCCTCGTATCATTCAAACAATCTCATATGGACATTCTCACTTCTCCGCTTTGGTACATTTGTTACCTGCTCGTTCTGGTTGGAATGTCGGGGTACGGGTTCCATCGCCTGACGATCGTCTATCTCTATCTGCGCCACCGCAACAACAAACCAAAACCGCTGGCGGAGTTCACGGACCTGCCCCTGGTGACCATTCAATTGCCGGTTTTCAACGAAATGCATGTGGTGGACCGACTGCTCGACAGCGTGGCGGCCATCGATTATCCCAAGGACAAGCTGCAAATCCAGATCATTGATGACTCCACCGACGAGACCACATCGATTTGCGAAGCAGGCGCGCAGCGGCTCCGCGACAGCGGATTTGATGCCGAAATGATCCATCGGGATGATCGCACCGGATACAAAGCCGGGGCTTTGGAAAACGCCACCCATCTGGCCAAGGGAGAATATCTTTTCATATTGGATGCCGACTTCGTGCCGAACGCCGATGTCTTGAAAAAAACCATCCATTATTTCACCGATGAAAAAGTCGGACTGATCCAGACCCGCTGGGGTCACCTGAACCGCACCTACAATGTGCTCACCCGGGTGCAGGCGATGTTTCTGGACGGGCATATGGAGTTGGAGCAGACCGCGCGCAATCGCTCGGGACGTTTCTTCACCTTCAATGGCACTGCGGGAATCTGGAGAAAATCCTGCATTGCCGATGCCGGCGGTTGGGAGCACGACACCCTAACCGAGGACATGGACCTTTCCTACCGCGCCCAGCTCAAGGGCTGGCGTTTCATTTTCCTCAACGATGTCGAGACACCAGCCGAACTGCCGGTGGACATGGATGGCTTCAAGAGCCAGCAGCACCGCTGGACCAAGGGTTCCATCCAGGTCTGCAAAAAAGTGCTTCCGGCAATCTGGCGCAGCAATGCCTCGCTGCAAATCAAACTGGAGGCAACGGCCCACCTGACTTCCAATTTCGCCTATCTCGCCCTCATCTGCTTGTGTTTCCTGATTTATCCCAATCAGCACAACCGGATCGATCTCGGCCCGATCGGATATTATCTGATCAACGGTTCGATTTTTTTCTTCACCACGGTTTCGATCGTCGCGTTCTACCTGACCTCGCAAAAAGCGCTGCGCCCCGACGCATGGTGGAAGGAAATGCCCTACCTGCCGCTGTTGCTGGCGCTGGGCATTGGCATGTCGATCAACAATGCAAAAGCCGTGATCGAGGCGCTCTTCAATCATCAGTCGGCGTTCGTCCGCACGCCGAAGTACGGCATTGACCAAAAGCCACGCACCGATTGGAAAAAAAGCAGCTACAAGGCGATCAAGACACTCACCCCGGTGGTGGAATTTCTGTTCGGCCTGTTCTTCCTTTTTGTTGTGCTGGAGGCAGCGGTTGATAATAAATGGACGTCCGCGATACTTTTACTTCCATTTCCCGTAGGATTTTTCTACACTTCGCTGTCCTCTTTGGCACGAATGTTGCCTTCACGTGTTGTGGGGGGGGCTGAAACTGCCGCTTCCCACACCCCTGACACAAAATGAAGTTGTTCTCATCCCGGATTGCTCGCTTGGTTTTGGCCCTTTCCTCAGTGGCCTCGGTGTTGTGCCTCTGCCATTGCGGCAGTTCGGTCGACAGCAGATCGAAAATGATCGTCTCGGTGCGCGATCAAAAAATGCTGCTGACGCAGGATGGCCACCGGGTGAAGTCGTATAAGATCTCGACTTCGAAGTTCGGCGTGGGCAGCGGCTCGGGAACCAATCGCACTCCTCTTGGCAAAATGGCCGTGGCGAAAAAAATCGGCGGCTCCGCACCCAAGGGAATGGTGTTCAAATCGCGCCGACCCACTGGTGAGGTGATCCGCCCGAACACACCGGGTCGTGATCCGATCGTAACACGCATCATGTGGCTCAATGGCAAGGAAAGCCAGAATTACAACACCTTCCGCCGCTGCATTTACATCCACGGAACACCCGAGGAATGGCGTCTGGGATCGCCGGCATCCTATGGCTGCATTCGCATGTCTTCCAACGATGTGGTCGATCTGTACAACCGAATCGGCGTGGGCGCGGAAGTCCAGGTGATCCGCGGTCCCTTGCATACCGACGCACCGCAACAGGATACCGCCAATGTTTCGGCAGCCAATGGCGATGCATCAACGGGCGGCTGATCTCCCGCGTGCTGCGGCAAGACGAGAAAACTGCCGATCCACCCCGCGCAGTCCGAGCATTTCGGCACCAGGCTGACTTGCGTCTTGCCAGCGGGTCGATCCACCCGTAGCATAGCGCCGATGCCTCTGATGCCTTCTGAACAACTGGAAATCCTCCGATCTGGCACCGCCAGGATTCTCTCGGAAAAAGAACTCGCGGACAAACTCGCCCTCGGTCGACCACTGCGGGTCAAACTTGGCGTCGACCCCACGGCACCCGACATCCATTTCGGTCACACCGTGGCCTTGGAAAAACTGCGCCAGTTCCAGCAACTCGGTCACCAAGCCGTGCTGATCATCGGCGATTTCACCGCCATGATCGGCGACCCGACAGGACGATCCGCCACCCGGCCTCCGCTGACCAGGGACGATGTGTTGTTCAATGCCGAAACCTACACCAGCCAGGCATTCAAAATCCTCGACCGCGATAAAACCGAAGTCGTATACAACGGCGAATGGTTCCGTGCGATGACCTACGAGGAGGTGCTGAAACTCAACGGCCGCGTCACCCTTCAGCAGATGCTGCAGCGCGAGGATTTTCGCAACCGCCTGGACTCCGCACAGGAAGTGCGGCTTCACGAAATCCAGTATCCGATCATGCAGGGCTGGGACTCGGTGATGGTGCGCAGCGATGTGGAAATCGGCGGCACGGACCAGTTGTTCAACATTCTTGTCGGCCGCGACCTGCAGAAGGAAGAAGGCCAGGCCCAACAGGTGGTCGTGCTCATGCCCTTGCTCGAAGGCCTCGACGGCGCGAAAAAAATGTCGAAGTCCTACAACAACTACGTCGGTGTGAACGATGCCCCACAGGAAATGTTCGGCAAACTGATGAGCATATCCGACGAGCTGATGGACCGTTACTATCAACTGCTGCTTGGTGAGGCTCGCGACATCAACACACATCCGATGGACGCGAAAAAACGGCTCGCTCAAAAGCTCACCGCCCGTTACCACGATGAACCACTTGCGCTCGCCGCCCGCGAGGAGTGGCAACTGCGTTTTTCGAAAAAAAACCTCGCCGATGCCGAGTTGCCGAAAATCCCCCTTGCCGGTCTCCCTGCCGATCTAACGGTTCTATCCCTCAGCGCCCACGCTTTTCTCGCCTGTTTCTCAATGGAAAAGTCGAACAGCGAATTGCGCAAGCAGTTCATCACCACCGGATCGGTTCAGCTCAATGGTGAAAAACTAACAGATCCCGCCGCAACCATGGCACCTGTCGCAGGCGATGTCTTGAAATTGTCAAAAAAACACGCGGTACGCTTCGTTTAAAAAAGACGCAACGCCCATCCTACACCATGACCACCAAAATCCAGATGCTCGCCGCGATCCAGTGTTCCTCGGCATTCGGATTCACAGGAGCCGGTGGCCTGGATTTGGTGAGCGATGCGACCATCAACAAACTCCGGGTCGCCATCTCCGCCTCCAGTGCAACCATCCTTGAAAAACCGCAAACATCCACGAAGCGCACTCCGCATTGAACCTAACAACCTGCCGAAAAATGAACCTGCCTGTCCTCTACGTAAAAAGCAATTGCCCTTGGTGCAATGAAGTGATCGCGTATCTCGATCACAAAAAGATTTTGTATCGAAAAGTGCTTGTCAGCGGCAATGCTGAAGCGATGCAAGAAATGATCAAACTTTCCGGCCAGAGCAAGGCACCTACCCTAGACTGGAATGGTGAGATTCTTGCCGACTTTGGCGTCGATGAATTGATTCCTTTTCTAACACGGGTCCGCTGATTTCACTTCCTGCTCACCAGTGCAGCTGAGATTGACATCGACATGCCGCGCGACTCTCGATAGCGAAAAAACCACCAAACTCATGAAAAACCAATCCACTACCAGGGCATCCGCCATTCGCTCGTCTCTACTCCTTGCATTGATTAGTTCCGCCCTAGCCGCAGGCATCGATCCCAATCCCTCGCCGGAGTATCGCAGCCCTGCTGACGAGCTGAAAACCATGGTCCTGCCACCCGGCTACAAATTGCAATTGGTGGCCAGTGAACCGATGATCAAGGAACCGGTCACCATCGCCTGGGACGGCAACGGCCGCATGTTTGTTGCCCAGATGGAAACGTACATGCAGGATGCCGATGGCACCAAGGAAAACGAGGCCATCAGCCGGGTGATGATGCTGACAGACACCAATGGCGACGGCACCATGGACAAGGCATCGGTATTCATCGACAAACTCGTGCTGCCGCGTCTTCTGCTGCCACTGGACGACCGCCTGCTCGTGGCCGAAACGTATTCGGATCAAATACACAGCTACCGGGACACCAACAACGACGGCGTCGCCGATGAAAAAATTCTCGTCTATCAGGGCGGAGCGATCAAAGCCAGGGGGAACCTGGAACATCAGGACAGCGGGCTGGTTTGGAATCTGGACAACTGGATTTACACCAGCATGAGCTGGCAACGACTGCGGTTTTCGCGTGGCGTGATGGAGACGGACGCATGCCAGAAGGAATTTGCCCAGTGGGGACTGACACAGGACGACATGGGGCGCATGTATTACTCCTCGGCAGGCATGGAACAGCCGGCATTCGGCTTCCAGATCATGCGCGGCTATGGCAAGGTCGGTCTGAAGGACGAACTCGCTCCCGGCTTCATGGAACCATGGCCGCTGATCGCAACTCCCGATGTGCAAGGCGGGCCGGGAAAGCTGCGTCCGGACAAGACGCTCAACCATTTTACCGGGTCCTGCGGCCAATCGATCTTCCGCGGTGACAACCTGCCGAAGGATCTCTACGGCGACCTGTTGATCTGCGAACCCGTCGGTCGTCTAATCCGACGTGCAAAAGCCAACAACGTAGGTGGGAAAATCGTGCTCTCAAACGCGTACGACAAGGAGAAAAAAGAATTCATCGCCTCGACCGACCGCAATTTCCGACCGATTCAAACAGCCACCGGACCCGATGGTTGCCTCTACATTGTTGACATGTACCGCGGCATCATTCAGGAAGGCAACTGGGTGAAAGGATACTTGCGCGACCGAATCCTCGAAGCAGGGTTGGAAAAAAATGTCGGACGCGGAAGGATCTGGCGGCTTGTCAGCAACGAAACGAAAAAATTGCCCGCGCCGAAAATGTTGGACGAAACCGCGATGCAACTGGGTTCCCACCTCTCCCACCCGAACGGCTGGTGGCGCGATACGGCGCAAAAACTTCTGGTACTCAAGCGCGATCCCGCAGTGGTCGCGCCACTCAAACAACTGGCCCGCACCGGCAAGGAGCCATTGGGCCGCATGCACGCACTTTGGACCCTCGAGGGCATGGATGTGATCGATGCCGATTTGCTGGGCGAAAAACTCCGCGACAGCGACCCCCGGGTGCGCATTGCCGCACTGCGCGTCAGTGAACGGCTGCTGCGTCAGGGCGACAACACCATGTTCACAAAGATCGCCGAACTGGTGAATGACAAGGATCCAAACGCGGTCGCGCAGGTCGCTCTCACCGCCGGTTTCAGTCGCAACAAGGAGGCTGCCTCTGGATTGATTCAAAAAATCGAGGATGCCAAGGTCGCGCCAGACCTGCTGGCCGCTTATAAAAAGAACGGCATCGATCGACTGAACGGGGTCAAGGAATCCAAGCTGACCCGTGGTGGTGAAATCTATGCGTCCTTGTGCACCAGTTGCCATGGACCGGATGGGAAAGGCTTGGATTCAGGACCGGGCAAACTTGCTCCTCCGCTCGCCGGCGCCGCCATTTCGAATGGTGAAAAAAACACCATGATCAAAGTCGTGCTTCACGGTCTCACCGGACCAATCGAAGGCAAAACCTACCTCGGCCAGATCATGGTTCCGATGGCGCAGGAATCGGATCAATGGATCGCGGATGTGCTCACCGAAGTCCGCAGCTCGTGGGGCAACAAGGGCGATGCCGTGACTCCAGACGATGTAGCCAAAGTGCGCAAGGCGACGAAAAATGTCATGGAACCCTATACGATGGAGACGTTGATGAAGTAGGCCTAAGCGACATGCGAAGCTTATTCTTTGCCGATCATCGTCAGCAAGGTGCGGGCGGCATGAAGGGAGCCGGAATTTCGGTGGTACACCGCAAGCTGCTTTTTCATGATCCGCCAGTTGGTCCACTGGTCAGCAAGCATGTCAGCCAAAATGGCGGTGATCTGCTCCGGAGTTTGGGCGAGTTTTCCGGCACCCAGATGTTCGAGCAATTTCAGGTTGCCCTCTTCCTGGCCGGGCACGAGATGGTAAACGATCATCGGGCACTGGGCGGCAATGGATTCGTGAACCGTCGCGCCACCGGCCTTGCCGATGATGAGATGGTGGCTGTTCAGGAGGGCGGGAACACGGCGGGTCCAACCGATCAATTTCACCCGACCAGGGAACTCGCGCTTGATTTCCTTGGCTCGACTGTAAAGAAGCCGCACATTTTTCCCCAAGACAATCGTGATGTGCACGTCTGCCGAAGCCTGGAGCAATGCCCTTGCCACCCGGCGCACATGCGGCTTTTTAGCGGTGGGAAAATACAGGGCGCGGAAGGGCTTTACGAAAGCGTTCCGATCCACGCCCGTCATGCCCGCGAAGTCGGGATGGACCGGAAAGCCGGTATCAAAGATTTTTTCCTTCGGCAATCCTCCGCGCACCATCAGCTCGCACGTCAAGGCGTCCGTCACAAACCATGCTGTGGTGGGAGCCTTCTTCCAGGATGCGTTGATTTCGATTGAATCCGTAACCACAGTGAAAACCGGACATTTCGGACATCCTAGAAGGATTCGGGCGAGATAAAAGGGATACAAAGGGTAGGTGCTGACGACGGCGTCCGGCTGGAAATCCGCCACCATGGAGGCCAGGGCGTTTTCCGGGCTGCGCATCACCGGGGTGCTTTGACGCGAGAAATCCATGCGGTCGGTGGACAGATAGATGCGATACCACACGCGCGGCATGTGGGTGGTTACGAAGCGGTAGGCCTTGCAAAGCGTCTTGGTAAGGAACGGCGACCCGAGCATGCAGGGGTCGGCAACCATGGTTTCCGCTCCCAGTTGCCTCAGACCCAGGGCCAGGTTCCGCGCCGCACTATTATGACCCTCTCCAAATGCGGCGGTGACAATCAGAATGCGTGCGGCGGGCATGCATCGATTTACACAAGCTGGAGGATTGCGTCGAACATGTTTTTCGCATATTCTTTGCGGGCGCCAAAAAAATGGACGAAGAAGAAGAGATCATCAAACTGGAACTTGAGGAACTTACCGTGCCCCGGGAACGCAAGGTCCGTCTTGGGGAACTCAAAAAAAACCACCTGGAACAACTTTCCGATTCCGCTAGAAAAAACAAAGCGCCCGAACTCAGGATTCTCGACGATGAGCCCGAGGAAATCATTGAGGAGATCGAACCAGTTACGGAAGAAAAAAAACGGCACTTTTTCGAAGGGAAGAGCGTGGATTATACCATCGATCAAATCCTCCAAACCAACACCATCGATCCCGACACGATGGAAAAGGAATGGGGTTCGGAAAGCTGGAAAATCCTGCCCGGTTGGGTGATGCTGTTTTCATTGCTGGTGCTCAGTGCTCTGGGCTATGCGGTTTATCTGCTGATGAACATGAGCGAGCACGAAGTAAAAAAAATCGAAGCGGGCAAAGCGCAAGTGGATGAATATGCTATCGAAACCGCGCGCGCGGAAACCCTCGTCAAGGCAATCGACACCACCGTTCGGCAGTATCTTGCGGCTGAAACCCTCGCGGAAAAACTTCGCTATGTCAGGCACGCCGATGTCATCAAGATGCGGATGGAAACCCACTACGCAAGCCATCCTCTCACGCCTGCCAAGTGCCGGGTTGTCACGGACTACAGCCCGTTCACAATTGGCAACAGGACATTTTGGCGTGTCGTCGCCCCCGTTGGTAACGGGAGGGGGGAGGCAATTTTGCTGGAGCAACTCTCCGACACCCTGGTGCAGGTCGATTGGGAAAGCCATGTTCATTACCAGCCCATGGAATGGGACCGATACATCGCCGAGAAGCCAACTGCATCAATGGCGTTCCGCGCAGATCCTGAGCCAGCCTTTCATTATCAAGGCGAGTTCGCGGACGAACTGCGTTGGGCCTGCTACCAGCTCAGCGAAAAATCGAGTTCTCGATCACTGTTCGGCTTTGTTTTGCGCGGCAGCGCGGCTCATGTGCTGATCGAACAATGTCTGGCCAAAAAAGGAAAAACCATGATCCTGCGGCTGCAATTCGCCAAAGCGATCAAATTACAGGATTGCGTGGTGATCGACAAAGTCATTAGCCCTATCATCTTCCGGATCGATCCACCCTCTTCCCCAACGGATTAAATGAACGGGAAAGTCATACGCCGGAGATACTGTGGCTGGGGCATCGCCGCATTCCTTTGCCTGGAGTACATCCGCGGTGTTGTCAGATTGGCGACAAGCTCGGGAAGCATGGACAACAAGTTCTGCGCTCTGGCGCGCGAAAAACACCTGCTGTTCCTGATCACCGAAAACCTTTATGCCGGTATCGCCTACGTCCTGCTCGGCCTCGCCGCTTTCCTGATCGTGATTCCGCTGTGGACAGCCTGGGAAAAGCGCTGCCGGCCCCATGCCTTCCTGTCCGCTGCAAGAGCGTTTGTCATTACATTTCTTCTGCACGGCTTTTTCGTGCTGCGTCTGTTGGAAACGCGTCCGTATTTCCTCAACGAGTCGGAGTACGGCTACTGGTATTATCACATCAGCGATTGGTTTCCATCGTGGCTCGCAACGGCCGTTTTCACATGGCTGCCGCTCGGCTACCTTGCCTTCCTTGTTTTCTGGTATCTTTTGCGCTGGGCCAAAAAACCGCTCACGAGAATGGCGTTCGCGGCATCGGTTCTCCTGGGCTGCGCGGCATTTATTCTATCCGAACAAAACGGGCCGATTCCTTCACTGCGGACGGGCGGCGGCGAACCGCAAAAAAAATGGAATGTCATCATCATCGGATCCGACTCACTGCGGGCCGACCGACTGGGCCTCAGCGGCTACGTGCCGTATCGCAACGACGGACCCGCCGCCGGAGGAGTGTCGCCTGTCATCGACGAGCTGGCGAAAAGCTCGCAGGTTTTCCAGCAGTGCTTCACCCCGATCGCCTCCACTCTGGAATCAAACACCTCGTTGCACTCATCCCTTTACCCCCACAGCCACGGATTCCGCCACATGTATCCGGGAAAACAACAAGTCGCGGCAACCACGGAGATCATCGAACCGATCAGCACCGTGCTCCGCAGGCAGGGATACCACACCATGGCCATCGGCGATTGGTGCGCCGGATTCTACCAAATGATGCCGCTCGGTCATGAGGATGTGTGCGTTTCCAATTTCGACAGTTTCAAAATCTACATGAGCCAGGCCGTGATCATGGCCCACTTCGCAATTCCCCTTTACTTCGACAATCCGCTCGGTTTCCGCATTTTCCCCGAAATTGAATCGTTCGCCCAGTTTGTCACTCCCGAGGTCGTAACCTCCCGGGTGAAGCGAAAAATCTCGGAAATGGCGGAAAAACGCCAGCCCTTTTTCGCCCACGTGTTTTACTCCTGCAACCATCTCCCGTATCGATGCACGCAACCCTACAACAGCATGTTTGCCGATCCCTCCTATGTCGGAAAAAACAAAAGCTCGGTCGACTTTGACATCAATGAATTCATCGGCGGCACCAACCTTGAGGACAAGTGGAACAAGCTCAGCCCGGCCGATACCAGACAAATCTCCGCCCTGTATGACGGCTGTACCAGGCAGTTCGACGACTGCGTGGGTCGTATCCTCGATTGCCTGAAAACCAACGGTCTCGACGAGAACACCATTATCATCATTAGTTCGGACCACGGCGATGATCTCTACGAACCAGGGGCCACCCTCGGGCACGGGCTGAGTTTTCATGGCGGCGACCAGGCCAACCACATTCCGATGATCGTGCACGTGCCCGGCGTGGCGGCGCAGCAATTCCCTCAAACCGTGCGCAGCATCGATGTCGCACCCAGCGTGCTCGACCTGTTAGGGATCGAGAAACCGGCGAAATGGGAGGGTCGAAGCTTCGCGCCCTGGATCTCAGATCGCAACACCGCGACAGCAAGGCCGTTTTACGCGGAGACCGGTTTCCCTTTCATCCAATTCCGCGTCGGTCACGTGCAGCGCCCCCACCTCCCGCCGATGGATGAATTGACCTTCATCGATGAGTCTTACGATTATCATTTCGTGCTCAAGCCCGAATACGAAAAAGCCCTGGTCGATGCCAAGGAGCGGATGCTGCGGACCGAGCGGTGGAAAATCACTCTCACTCCCACGGCGGAAGGCGGCAGGTATTACCAGTTGTTTCACCTGCCGGATGACCAACATTGCGAACACGATGTCGCCGCCGACCGTGCCGACGTGCTGGAGCCGATGAAACGGGCCATTGACCGATGGGTCGATGAAAAAGTCGAGACCGGTATTGCCGAGATCTTCCCACAGGGTGAACCGTAGCCGGTCATCAACGCGCGCTGGATTGGCTGAAAAACTCAAGCGAAGACGCCCGTATACCCTTTCCCATGAACCAAGCCGACACATTCCGACTTCTCTTCCTCGCTTCCTGCGGAACCGCGCTCGCCGTTCCTCCGGGCTTCAAAATCCAGACGTACGCGGAATACCCCAACGTCAATTATCCCACCGCTCTCTCGGCTGCCGCAAACGGCGATGTCTATGTTTCCTCAGACCCCAACGGCTCGCTCGGCCACATCAAAGGCTATGGCAAGGTGATCCGCTGCCGCGACACCAACAACGATGGCAAGGCGGACGAATACAAGGACTTTGTTCCGGTCCTGCATTCCCCGCGAGGCGGGCATTTTCTCGGCGACACGCTTTACATCATCCACCCCCCGTTCCTTTCCGCCTTCATCGACAAAAACCTCGACGGTGTTTCCGACGAGCAAAAAGTCCTGGTGGAAGGCTTCGGTTGGGGCATCGAACATCCGCGCGGCGCCGACCACACCACCAACGGCGTGCGCATGGGCATCGACGGCTGGCTCTATGTGGCCGTGGGCGACTTCGGCATGCCTGATGCCAAGGGTGCTGACGGCACTCGCTATACATTGATGGGCGGTGGCGTTGTTCGCGTGCGACCCGATGGTTCGGAAATGGAGCCCTACGCGCTCTTCTGCCGCAACATTTGCGATGTCGCGATCTCCCCTACCCTCGACCTGTTTTCCCGCGACAACACCAACGACGGCAAAGGCTGGAACACGCGGCTGCACCACTTCGTGCAGTATGCCAATCACGGCTATCCAAAATTCTATCACAATTTCAAGGATGAAATGCTCGCGCCAATCGCCGACTACGGCGGCGGCTCGGGAACTGGAGCGCTCTATCTCCAGGAGCCCAATTTCCCGGAGGGATTTGGCGAAACTCTCTTTACTTGCGACTGGACCACGGGTAAATTCCTGCGTCACCCGCTCGCGCCTTTTGAAGCGACATTTGTCGCCGACCAGATCGAGTTTCATTCGAACGAACACGCGATCGACATCGATGTCGATGGCTCACAGCGCATCTACCTGGCCGACTGGCGGGGCGGTGGATTTTCTTATGGCGGCGATGGCAAGGCAGTCGGACTCGTTCAGCAAGTCGTGGTGGAAAACGCCACACACGAGGTCTTCCCCGATGTGCGCAAGCTGAGCGATGCCAACCTTGTCAAAGGAATCGCTTCCCCTTCTGCGGTCGCTCGACTGGAGACACAGCGGGAGATCATCCGCCGCGGCAGCAAACCCGCTTTCGCGAGTGCCCTGACCTCCTACATGAAGGACAGCAAACTTCCGCTCGGCGCGCGTGTCGCCGCGATCTTCACATACAAACAAATGGCGGGAGCTGCAGCCACCAAGGAACTGGCGGTGCTTACCGCGGATGCCGGCGTTCGCGAATTCGCACTGCGCGCCTTGGCCGACCGGAAAAAAGAACTCGCCGATGTGCCGGTGAAACCATTTCTCGATGGCTTGAAGGATGCCAATCCACGGGTGCAGCGCCAAGCGATGATCGGTCTGGCTCGACTCGGGAAAAGTTCTGCCGCCACCGCGATTCTCGCCGCCGCCGCAACCTTTGAAAGTGACCCTGCCAAATTGAAACCCGGCAAACAATTCGCTCAAAACGAACACTACACCCTGCCCCACATCGCCGTTCAGTGTCTCATCGAACTCAACGCCTCAAAAGAATGTCTGGCCGCTCTGGAGCAGTCGCCCCTGCAACGCAACGCCCTGCTCGCCCTCCAACAAATGCACACCAAGGACACGGTCGATGGCCTCATAACGGTGGCCACCAACACCACCGACAATGCATTGCGCGTCGGGGCCCTCGGGGCCCTCGCAAGACTGATGCATGTTGAAAAACCCTGGGACCTCAAGGCGTGGTGGAGCACCCGCCCCGATGACCGCGGTCCCTATTTCGAACCAATCCCATGGGAGGCATCCGAACGCATCAAAGCCGCGTTGGAAGCCAACTTTGCCAAGGTCGGTGAAAGCGACCGCAAACCACTGATGGATGTTTTTGCCAAAAACCGCCTCGACGTTGCCAAACTCAATTTGCTCAACAAGGATCCCGTCGCCACGGCACTGGGCCAAGCACAGCCGGACGAGCCTTCGACCGCCGTTCTCGTGAATGCCGCGAAAGACACAAAACTGCCTTGGCCGCGGCGCATCGAATGTTACAACGCCGTTCTCCGCAGCAACAACGACAAGACCACCGGCCATCGCCTCGATATCCTTGCCGCATGGCTTGAGGATGCGAACCGCGACAAGTCCGCCGATCAATTGATCACCGACTTCGTCAATGAAACCAGCCGCGGCAACGAGGTCGGCAAACTCAACGATCTCGCGAAAAAATCCGGTGACTCGGCCGCGCACATCGCCTGGCGGGCATTGATCACGGTGCTGAACTCACCGCTGGCCAAAGAGGAAGCCAAAAAGCAGGTGCGCGATATCGCGGACAAAAACCCGATGGAAGTGGGATTTTTTCTCGCCCTCGCCGATCTGAAAACCCCTGGTTTCGAAAAGCAAATCGAAGCCGGCATTCATTTCGACAATGAAAAAACAATCAAGGCCGCCACCGCGGCCAAGGAGGCAATCACAGCTGCATCAGTTTCGCAGGATGGCAAAAAGGTGGCTGATCTCAAAGTCGACGAGGTGAAAAAAATCGCCATGGAAAGCAAAGGCGACATCGCGAACGGTGCCAAACATTTCACCGCGCTTGGATGCATCGCCTGCCACAGCATCGACCCCGCCGCCGCGCAAAAAGGTCCGTATCTCGGTGCGGCCGGTGCCAAGTTCCAGCGCGACTACCTGATTGAATCGGTGCTCGATCCCGGCAAGGTTGTAGCCCAAGGTTTTCAAACCTCGGTGTTTACCATGAAGGACAATTCCTCGAAAATGGGCTTCGTCACTGCCGAACAGGACGGAGTGATCACCCTGCGCGACATCACCGGCGCGCCAAGCCAGATCAAACGGGCTGATGTCAAGGAGGAACAACATCCGGGCACCAGCATGATGCCGCCGGGACTCGCTTCCGGACTGACGCCCAGTCAATTCACCGACCTGATCGAGTACCTGATTTCGTTGAAACAAGCGGGGGGCTGATGGAGGGCGGTTGCCTCCCGCCCGCTCTCTTCGCAATGCATTGAAATGGAGAAAGCCGCGCTTTACTACTCCTCGTCCATGTATTTCTTGTGGCCTTCCTTTTTCAAGGCCTTGGCTTCGGTGATCAACTTGGTGACATCATCGGCCTTGTTGTTCAAAAATGCCGTTTCAATATCGCAAAACAAAGCGAGCGCCTGCGCCATCATTTTCCGGTAATCGGCCAGGGCCTTGGCGCGCGCGGCGGCATCGGGCATGTCCGCAATCAACTCCGGAACAAGCGGGATCGACTTGACGATGCCCTCCTGAGCTTCGCGAGCCATAGCCGCACCCTTGGTCGAGTCCGTCTCTTTGCCCAGCGCCTTCATCGCGTCATTCGTCGTCGTCATCGCCTTGGCAAGAGGGCTGTCCTCATCGGCCCTGATCTGACTAACAAATCCCGCAGCAAACATCAAAACTGTCAATGTGGTAAGCAATTTCATAACAAGGAAAATACGTAGCCGACTGTCGGCATCTGTCAAATCGCAAGAACGGAAAATCCCGACATGCATGAGTGGAAGTCATCGTCGCCCCGCCACATGCCCATCATGATGATCATTCGCTTCTCAGATGCTTCGGTCCCTCGGACGGCTTGGGAATCCTGCGCAACTGGTCGAAATCCCCTTCCTCGCAACAGCGGACAAATCCCTCGGCATAACTCTTCAGCCGATCCCACGAGTCGCGTATCTGCGAGGCTTCTTCCCGGCTGATCGAGTTGTCGAGAGCAGCGACGGAGATCTTATTGAGCATCTGCGAAAACTGACTGATGATTTCATGTGTGGCCGGAAGCACCTCGAATCCTTTTTTGCCGGAGCTTTCGGGATTGCGCAAAAAACACCCTCCGGCTTGTTGGCACAACCACTCGACAATCGCTTCGTCCTGGCTGAGTTCGACCAACTGCGCCACGCGGTCCAGGGGATTGCGGTTGCCCGCAGTCGACGCGGCGGGATTTTCCGCCCATTTGTATACTAGCGACAAAGAAAGGCCCAGTTCCGCAGCGATCGCCTTGGGACTGACCTGCTCGAACATTTTGCGCAGAACTTCATAGCTTTCCATGACAGCCAGTCCGTTGCAGCACGTTGCCCGGATTGGCAAGAGCAAACGAAATCATTTCGGAAGAACTTCGCCGGCTACCGGATTTTACAGGTGGAGAAAAAGCGGAAGGCATTGACACGATTCGAAGAGTCGGAGAACCAATCGATCGCAAAGTCAAATGGGCGACCGACCTCAGCGATTTCCCGAGCTTGGGGCTGCGGATGCCCGGAGGATCCCGAGGATCCAGTCGCAAGGATTTCCTTGTTTTGGTGGGAAACGCTGATGCAATTAACCTAGAAACCGCAGTTACAACGCTAAAATAGGCTCAAATGCGATTGATTTCGTCTTCAAACCATTGACGCAGCGTTACGAGCATGCAAATTACATTTTTGCCATGTTTTCACCCATTAGGTGAAACGAAAAACGAATCGTATTTCCTCTCTAGCCCATGTTCTACAAGGCTTTAAGAGAATTTCTGCAATTCCAACTGCGAACTTTAGGATTAACCCACATCTCCTATTGACGCTTGGATTTTTTCCCGTATCATCGCGCCCCACGCGCGAAGCGCCTTCCGCTCTTCCGCCGGTTTCACATTCCAAGCCTATACCATCATGCCAAAATATGCCATCAACGGATTCGGACGCATCGGTCGCAATGTCCTGCGCGCCATGAGCGACTCAGAGCTGCGCAATGTCGTCGCCATCAACGACCTCACCGACAACCACACACTTGCGCATCTGCTCAAGTACGATTCCACCCAGGGCAGGTTTGACGGCGAGGTCACCTACGACGACAAATTCATCATCGTCCGCGGCCACAAGATTCATGCCCTGGCCGAGCGCGATCCCGCCAAGCTGCCTTGGGCGGAACTCGGCGTGGATGTCGTTCTAGAGTCCACCGGGTTTTTCACCGACAGCGCCAAAGCCTCGGCCCACATCACCGCCGGTGCCAAAAAAGTCCTCATCTCCGCACCCGCCACCAACCCGGACATCACCATCTGCATCGGCATCAACGACGACCAGTATGATGCGTCCAAACATCACATCGTTTCGAACGCTTCCTGCACCACCAACTGCCTGGCTCCGCTGGTGAAGGTGCTCAACGACAAATGGGGCATTGAACGGGGATTCATGACCACCATCCACTCCTACACCAACGACCAGAACATCCTCGACCTGCCGCACAAGGACCTTCGCCGCGGTCGTGCCGCCGCGATCAACATCGTGCCGTCCGCCACCGGTGCGGCACGCGCAATCGGCGAGGTGATTCCCGCGATGAAGGGCAAACTCAACGGCGGTGCGTTCCGCGTGCCCACCCCCACCGGATCGTTCACCGACCTGGTTGTCGAACTCAAAGCCGGCACTACGGTGACTGTTGCGGAAATCAATGCCGCCTTCAAGGAAGCGGCCGATGGACCGATGAAAGGCGTTCTCGCCTACACCGACGAACCGATCGTGCTGCAGGACATCGTTTCCGATCCGCACAGTTCCATTTACGACAGCGAACTCACTTTGGTGATCGGCGGCAACATGGTCAAAGTGGGTGCCTGGTATGACAACGAGTGGGGTTACTCCAACCGCGCCGCCGGGATGTTGAAACTGCTCGCTGGCGGAGCCTGATCGACGAACAATAATCGATTCAACCCGGTCAGTCCCCGTGCTGCCCGGTTTTTTCTTTTCCGCATGAGGGCTGGACGGGACTTGAAACGTTGACAGAAGATCGCGCTTGCAGTCTGGTGATCCGGTGCCTGCACAACACAACATCCGCCGCGCCGCCCATGCGGCCTTGCATTCCTGGTCAAAGGGTCACGATTACGCGGAAACCCTGGTCGAACGCCATGCCCAGCGCTATCAGCTTTCCAGCCCCGACCGCGGGCTGCTCCACGCCATCCTGTTCGGAGTGCTCCGCCACCGGCGCGTGCTCGATCATTTCATCGCGGAATTGCGCAAGGGCAAACTCGACCCCGATGCCCGCGATCTGCTGCGCATCGGGCTGTTTCAAATCCTGATCCTCAACATCGCGGACCACGCCGCCGTCAATGAAACCGTCGAAGCCGGCAAGTCGAACATCCGCGGACTGCTGAACGCGGTGCTGCGAAGGGCGGCGGGACAAAAAAACAAACTGCTGGAAACCATCGACGACCTCTCGCCTGCGGAGAAATTCTCCCATCCCGACTGGTTGTTCAAACGATGGAAAAAACATTTCGGCCTGGAAAATGCCATCGAGCTGATGCAGTGGAACCAGCTGCCGGCGGAAAATTTCGCCCGTTTCAATCCGCTATGCCATCTCCCCTGCCCGCTGGTGGACGAGTTGCCCGGGCAGCCGGGATTTTTCGCGATCGAAGGAGCCGTGCCGATGAATCTGATCCGCGAGGGAGTCATCTACATGCAGGATCCGGCGACCCGGCATTGTGTGGAAATGCTTGCCCCCCGCCCCGGGGAGACCGTGTTGGATGCCTGCGCGGCGCCGGGGGGAAAAGCCGCGCTGATCGCGGCGGCCATGAACAACCACGGCCGATTGATCGCGACCGACTCCAACGAAAAACGCCTGCCGCGATTGCAAGAAAACCTCGAACGTCTTCATGTCACCTGCGCCGAGATTTCCCTGCACGACTGGTTGACTCCGGCTCCGGCGGAATGGCACGGACGATTCGATGCCATCCTGCTCGATGTTCCCTGCTCGAACACCGGCGTGCTTCGCCGGCGTGTCGATGCCCGCTGGCGACTGCAACCGCGCGACCTCTCCGACCTTCCGCTGGTGCAGGAAAAAATTCTCGAAAACGCCCTGCCCTGCCTCAAGGACGGCGGGCGGATCGTTTATTCGACGTGTTCGATCGAACCCGAGGAGAACATCGATCTGGTCAAACGGTTTGTGGATGCCCACCCGCAGTTCACTCTAACAAGTCACCGGCAGATTCTTCCGTTTCAGGATAACACCGATGGCGCATTTTGCGCGCTCCTGCAAAAATCGTAGTCCATCGACTCAAAACAAGTCGGTGGATGTCACCGAGTTCTGCTCGCGCGATCCCAGCATCAGTGCTTGTTCGACCACCCGTTCGGACGAGGAATCGAAGCGGAAAGAGTGGCAATTGGGACAAGTGACCGAAACAAGCGTCACGATCGAATCACATCCTTCGCAGATTTTGTAAGCGGAAGGATTCGCCGCAATCTTCTGCGCTTTCTCTTTTCTTGATTCGGGCGGATTCATGAAATGCAACAGGACGAAAAAACGGACAAGGTCGTGACCTTGTCCGCAACGTTTCCGGCGAGCAGGCGGGATATCAGGCTCCCGCTGTGGCAAGAGCCTTGGCAGCTTTGCTCTTGATGTTCGCGGCTTTGTTACCGTGAATCAGATTGGTTTTTGCGGCTTTGTCCACAGCTGAGGAGAGTTCACTAACAGCAGTCGCTGCTGCGGCTTTGTCGCCACTGGTGACAGCACTGAGAACTTTCTTACGAAGAGTCCGGATACGGCTCTTGACGGCACGGTTGCGATCCGTGCGGACCTCGGTCTGACGAATGCGTTTTTTGGCGGATTTGGTGTGGGCCATGATGAATGAAAGGAAAGGCGGTTCGTGAAATTCCGCTATCGCGGGGCGCACAAAGTAAATCTTTGATCAGGCAAGTCAATAAAAAAGCCGCGAAACTCCATAAAAAAAATGGACAGAAAATATTGTGAGAAATTCCCGTCACATTCGCATTTTAGCATTGCTTTGCCAGCCAATTGAAGAATAGTCCACTTATCTTGATTATTTACGTGTACGCCTTCCCCAATTCAAACCGATGCACCGGCCCGCTCCGTGATCATTTTTTTGATTCCGGAGCTTGCCATTTCCCAAAATAAAACAATGATCCACCGCCAAGAAACAACCGAGCCAAGACTGTTCCCAGATATCGCACCCGTGACCAGCAAAAGAAAACAATCACCGAAAAGCACGGGCATTTCCGATCCTGTCGACTATGGCCTCATCGCCCCGTCGCAACTGGTGAAAAATTTCGTGTTGGACACCAACGTCCTGCTCCATGACCCGGCTTGTCTGGGTCGTTTCAAGGACAACCACATCTGCGTGCCTGCCGACGTCCTGGCGGAGTTGGACAAATTCAAAAGCGAGCAGACCGAGCGCGGAGCGAATGCCCGCAAGGTACACCGCATGCTGATGGAGATGTTTTCCGGCACCCAGAATGTCACCCACGGCGTGCCCACCGACGGCGGAGGCACGGTGCGCATGGTCATCTATGACCCCGCGATCTGTCCGAAGAATTTGGAGAGCCTGAATCAATTCCGACGGATTTTTCCCGACCAGGAGCGCATGGACCACCGCATTCTCGCCTGTGTGCTGTTGATTTCCCAATACAATTCCGCCCCCGTGGTGCTGGTGACGAAGGACCTGAACATGCACCTCAAGGCGCGCTCGGTCGGCCTGGAATGCCAGGACTACATGAACGACAAGGTCAATCCGGAGGACGTGGCGTATTACGACGTCAAGAAAATCAGCGTCGATCCCACGGAACTGCAGCGCTTCGCCAGCAGCAGCGAACTTGACTTGGACGAGGATCGCATCAATGGTCTGACGATCAATGAATATGTCTTGCTCGATGCCGGGGAGAATCATCAGATGCCGGCCAGGGTTGACTCGCGCGGCATGCTGGTGAGGTTGCTGTGCCCCGATGTCCTGAAAATTCCCGATGGTCACAATTTGAAGCCGCTGAATCTCGGTCAGAAATGCCTGATCGACGCGCTGCTCAACCCGGACATTTCGCTGGTCACCTGCTTCGGCCACGCCGGCACCGGAAAAACCCTGGTCGCGGTGGCGGTGGGCTTGCACGAAATGTTCAACCGCCGCTACAACGGTGTCACCATCAGCCGCCCGGTGGTGGCCATGGGCGATCAACTCGGTTTCCTGCCCGGCACTTTGGAGGAAAAAATGCGTCCGTGGTTGCAACCGATTCACGACGCGCTCGACCTCTTAATGCGCCCGACCATGCCTCCCGGACCACGGCGCAAGCAAATGAAAAAAGACACACCGGACCCCAAGGTGAAAAAGCCCTGGGAAATGCTCATGGAGCAAGGGATCATCGAAATCGAGGCACTGTGCTACATCCGCGGTCGCTCGATCCCCAACCGCTTTTTCATTCTCGACGAAGCCCAGCAACTCACCCCGCAGGAAGCAAAAACCGTGGTCACGCGGATGAGCCGGGGTTCGAAACTGGTGCTGGTGGGCGACCCCGCGCAGATCGACAACCCCTACGTGGACAGTCGCAGCAACGGTCTCGTTTACACCCGCAACCGCTTGAAAGGCCAGTCGTTCACCGCGCACGTGGCATTGACACGCGGCGAGCGCTCGGAGCTTGCGGATGTCGGTGCGCGCTTGATGTGATAGAGGCGGACCGGAAAAATCGGGCCGGAGGTTGTATGCTTCCGGCCCAGGCATCCCCCGTGAGTAAATGGAGGGAAGATCAATGTATGATTGATGAATTTTGATTTTTGAAGGGTGTTGGGAAATGCGAAGGCGCAATCCGATCAACAATCACGTGAAGCCCCACACAACACCGGAACTCGCATGCAAGATGCGTGCAATCCCGACGGTATTGTTTCCGCCGGTGTAATGTTGTTGCCGGGCCTTCAAGATGAAATGAGTTTTGGAGTCCATCCATCGTTCCGAACTATTCAATCCTCCCGAAGACAAACGCTACTGATTTATGCACACCCACACAGTTAGATCATTATTCCTCACCACCCTCGCGCTCCCAGCCATCGCCTGCGCCCAGCCTGCGGTCGCGCCCGACCCCGGCGGCATTCTGCGCAAACCCATCCCCGACAAATTGGTGGTGCTCACCTTCGATGATGCATGCGCCAGTGGTTATACCGTGGTGGCTCCAATCCTGAAACCTTTGGGATTCAATGCATCGTTTTATGTCTGCGATTTCGATTCGTTCAAAACGCGCAAGGACTGGTATCTGACCTATCGGCAGATGATCGATCTGGATCGCAGAGGATTTGAAATCGGCAACCACACGGTGGGTCATGGCGGAGGTTTGGACAATTATCTGGCCATGGAAGATCAGTTGTTCGCGAATGGCGGCCCGAGAATGACGACCGTCTGCTGGCCACTCTACGGCGTGGTCTGGAACATCTGTCCGGATCTCGCCAAGCGCGGTTACACCTTCGGCCGGGGAGGACATGAACGTCCGTACAGACCAACGATCGACAGTCCTTTTGATGTGCCGTCGTTCACGATCACGGAAAGTCAGCCGATCGAGGCGTTCGTTAAAAAAGCGCAACAGGCCTGCCAGGGCCGGGTGGTCGTCTATTGTTTCCATGGTGTGCCGGACATGGAACACGGGGCCGTGGGAGTTGAGCCCGCGACCTTCAAGGTGATGATGCAGTATCTGAAGGACAACAACTACAAGTGCATCGCCATGCGCGACCTGGCCGAATACATTGATCCGGCAAAAGCCGCGAAACTGCCGCCGCCGCCCAACGAGGTAAAGGCAGAAGAGCCCTTCCTGACCAACAAAGACGACAAGCCGTGCGGAGTGGTTGTGAAGGCAGCCAAGAGCAATGTTGAGCCTGGGAAAAATGCCCTTGTCCGCAAGTCAAACGACATGTTGATCACCCATGCCCCAGCTGTGACGGCGATCAAGAGTGACAGTCCAAACGTGTTCACATGGAACAAGGCGGAAGCCGGCAACTGGAGCGATGAAGCAAAATGGTCGAACAATTTGTCCAACAAGTCGGCACCGGTCATGGCGGGTCAACCGGACTATGTTCTCAATTTCGACCAGCCGGGGAAATACAGTGTCACGCACGACCTTGATGCGGGATTCATGCTCAACCGGCTCAATTTGGGTATTGGCAATGGAAACGCACTGACGCTGACCGGCAAAGGCATGAAGTTCACCGGAACAGCGCCTTGTATCAGACAAAGTTCAGCGTTTACAACTGACAAAATAGCAACGCCCTTGAACCTGGCGGCGGATGTCGCCGTGAATTTAATCGCCGGCGGTGGACGTGTGGAGCTCGATGGCCTGATCTCAGGTGCCGGCGGCCTGGTCTTGAATGGTGGCAGCGGCAATGAAAACGGCGAACTCAACGGCGGGCCTAACCAGCATTTCAGCACCTTGTCCCTCAACTGTGCGTCCAACACCTACAGCGGTGGCACCATCATCAACGGCGGAACACTTCGCCTGGCCTCGAACAGCACGCTGGGAACCGGACCGGTAACTCTAAATGAAGGGGCTGGCCTTGCGCCGGGCCAGGGCAATGCCAGCAATGGGTTGATCTTGAATGGTGGCACGATCGATGCCGGCAAACTCGATTGGAATGCCCCGATCACCTTGAATGGAAACACCCGCATCGCCGGTCATCAAGTGAATTTCAACAATGCCAGCGGCGCAATGACCGGGCCCGGTGGTTTTACCGTGATTGGCACTTGGATTGCCTTTGCGAGGGGGAATGACAGCAAGCTGTGTCTCTGGGGAACCAACACCTATACAGGCCCGACCATCGTTCACCAGGGTGCGCTTTTTGTAAAGAAAGCCACGGCCCTTTACAATGCGGATCCAACTCAATGGACCCCGACCAGAATCAGTGTCCACCCCGCTGCCACGTTGGTAATCAGCACAGGTGGCCCGGGCGAGTTCAGCGGTGAACAAATTTGCACGTTGCTCAGGAATCTTACCGCAGCGGTCAACAACAACGGCTTGATGGAGCGCGCCACTTTGTGCCTGGATACCTCGAACGCCAAGAAGCCGGTCACGGTCCCGGCCAACATTGCCGATTCGAAGGGACCCGGCGGCGGCGCGTTTCTCCTTAAAAAAATCGGGGCTGGAACGTTGCAGCTTTCAGGCAAGAATACTTATACAGGCCAGACCAAGCTTGAAAGCGGTGCGTTGAGCATTGCATCATTCAACAGCCATACCAAGGGCAAGAATGTGGCCAGCAGCAGCCTCGGCGCGCCGACGGATATTGAGAGCGGCGAGATCGTCATCGGGGAGGATGGGAAGGAAAGTGATTGCACCCTGATCTATACAGGACCGGGCGAAACCACCGACCGCGTGATCAATCTCGTGGGCAAGAAATCAGCCGTCACCTTTGATCAATCAGGCTCCGGCATGTTCAAGCTCACCAGCACATTTGTGATCTCCGGCTATGGCACCGACAAGACGATCGTGCTGATGGGTGACACTGCCGGCACAGGTGAGATCGCCGGAAACCTTTTCAATCCTCATGACCGGGCGGGCAAGGCAATCACTGCCGTCACCAAATCCGGCTCGGGCACCTGGGTGCTCTCCGGAACCAACACTTACAGCGGCGCGACAACCGTGAAGCAGGGCACCTTGTCGATTGCGAGCGCGAAAAGTCTCGGCGAGAAGACCGATGTTTATCTCTCGGAAGGAGCTACGCTGGAGCTGGGCTTCAAGGGTGAATTGAAGATCGGGAAACTCTATCTTGACGGTAAGGAGCAGCCCGCCGGCACATTCAGCGCGGAGAACGCTCCAAAGTATATCAAAGGCAAAGGGGTTTTGAAAAGTTCCTCATGAAAAGCCGGTTTAGAATCTAACAGTAAAAGAAGCTCGGGCGCAAAGCAATCACAGCAGGAACAAAATGTAAGGCAGCAGCCACGACGACAAGTGCGGCTTCATCGCCTGCGGTTCCGGTCAAAGCAGCCCAACCTGCTGTTCGCTCCACTCCGCGCTCGACGGGAAGTGCAATGCTTCAAGGGCACTGAACCCGGGGATTTTTTCGCCTCACAGTTGGAAATTTTTCGCCTGCGCGAGAAACTTCGCGGGATTGTGGTAGATCACCTTCTCGATGAATTCCGCGCTGTGTTCGCGACGTTTCATCTCCAGCGCGCATTTCGGCACCGCCATGGGATCGGAAACACCCCAGTCGCAAGCCGAGTTCAGCCACAACCGCTCCGTGCCCAGGGTTTCGAGCATGTCGATGGCACGATTCGGCGTGCATTTCGATTCCGGATACAAGGTCATGCCCGCCCAGTAGCCCTGATCCAACACCAGAGCGGCTGTGTGTTCTTCGACGTGATCGATGATCACCTTTTCGCGGTTCAAGCGGGAAAAATTCGCCAACGCATCGAGAATCATCCGGGTGCCCTTTTTTTTGTCCTCCAGATGGGGCGTGTGAATGAGGATCGGCAGGTCGTGTTCGAGCGCGATCTGCACGTGCTCTTCAAATATGATCCGTTCATTACGGGTGTTTTTGTTGAGCCCGATTTCACCGATGCCGAGCACGGATTTCTTTTCCAGGAATTCCGGAATCAAGCTCATCACTTCGCGGGCGAAAACCGGGTCATCGGCCTCTTTGGGATTGATGCACAGCCAGCAATAATGTTTGATGCCGAACCTCTCCGCGCGCCTCGGTTCATACTCGGTCAACTGCCGGAAATAATCGAAAAATCCCTGGGCCGACGAACGATCAAATCCCGCCCAGAACGCCGGCTCGCACAAAATTTCACAGCCGGCAAGGGCGAGCTTGAGGTAGTCGTCGGTGGTCCGACTGACCATGTGGGCGTGAGGTTCGATGTATTTCACCGCGCACCTCCTTGTTGCGGCAGAGGCGCGCCGAAGGCACCCTGGAAAGGTGCCGATTCCAGCAGTTCGGTTGAATCATCCGACAGCAAATCCAGCACCGCCTTTGCCCGGTCGGAGCGCTTTTCCAATAAAATCGGCACCGCGGCGCGCAAGGCGAGATCGCGATAATCGTCGGGCCCGTCGTGACGATCCATGCGGTCGAAAAAAGCGGCGAGATCGATCAATTGACAGCGTGCATTCATGAAATGCAGGTCGGCGATTTTTTTCTTATCGGGCATGCGTAGACTGTAATCAAGGATGACAAAATGTCCAAACAAGATTCAGCCAGCAAGCAAAGAATAGGCATGCGTCCGATGATGTCACATTACATTAATTATTAAATCTCCCGGAAAATCACGCTTGCCGCCGGGAAAAAAGCAGTGCATCCTCGAACACCCCTTGTTCATGGCCAAAAACGAAAACATCATGCGCGGATCGCTTCCGGAACCCGACAAGCGAAACAGCGAGATTATCGGCATTCTGCTGATGCTGGGCGGGGTGATTTCGTTCCTGTCGCTGGTGTCCTACAGTCCGCGCGATCTGCCGGTGGCGGGGATGCTGCAGAGCTTCACCAGCGCCAGCCAAGCGGTGTCGCCGCGCCACAATTTCATCGGTCCGGTCGGTGCCATGGTGGGTGCGATGCAGATTATTTTGCTCGGCGGCGCGGGATATCTCGTGCCGATCGCCCTGCTGTGGTTTGGCGTGGCAAAATTGTTCTTCAACGCGAGACTGTGGGTGCGCACCGTCCTGGGTTTCGCGATCCTGATCCTCAGTGCGGCCGCGCTGTTGCAGATCACCGATACCTTTTTCCTCAGCTGGGAAAAAAGCTACCTGATTCCCGGTCCCGGCGGACTGTTTGGCAAGGGCCTTGGCAGCTATTTTTTTGCCATGTTGCTGGGAAAAACCGGTTCGACACTGCTGCTGGCCACCCTGTATTTCATCGCCTTGATCATGATCACCGGACTGCCACCGCTGCAGTTTTTGCGCGCCTGTTACATCCTGGTCCGCAAAAAGGTAAGGGCCCGGCTCGACTCGAAAAACGCGGTCAAACTCGCCGCACAGCGAGAGGCGGACAAAATCGCCGAGCGCGAGGCGGAAAAAGAACGTCGCAAGCGCGACCGCCAGGTGGCCAATGCCGCCAATGGCAACGGCGACGATTCCGCTGGCAAAGCCCGACCGCTTTTCCAGCCCAGCGCGACGGAGGCCCAGCAGTTTCTGCAACTCAGCACCACGCCGCCGCCGAAGATCATCGATGCCTCCACGCGCCGCAGCACCGCTCCGCAGCCGGGCGACAAACCATTCGAGCGCAAGCTGAAAACCGATCTAACCCTTTCGACCACGGGATTTGAAAACTACGAACTCCCCGGCTTCGATTTGTTGGATATCGACGACACCGCCGATGCGCCCGAAGCCGACAAGGAGGAACTGCTTTCCATTCAGAAAAACATCATCGAAACCCTGAAATCGTTCGGCATCGAAGTGTCGCCGGGCGACATCACCCGCGGCCCGACGATTACTCGCTACGAAATCTACCCCGCGATCGGACTTCGGGTTTCCCGCATCGCCCAGTTGGAAGCCGATCTCGCCCGCGCGACCCGGGCCGAGCGCATCAACATCCTCGCACCGATTCCCGGCAAGGACACCGTGGGCATCGAAATCGCCAACACCAACAAGGTCGCTGTGCCGTTGCGCGAATTGTTGCAGGACCCGGAATTCCGCTCGGCGAAGAAAAAAATTCCTCTCGCGCTCGGCAAGGATGTCTATGGCAAAACCGTCATCGGCGACCTCGCCGCCATGCCACACTTGCTCGTGGCCGGTGCGACAGGTTCCGGAAAATCGGTGTGCATCAATTCGATCATCGCCTCGATCCTTTTCAAATTCGGCCCGGATGAACTGCGCTTCATTATGGTCGATCCCAAGGTGGTGGAAATGCAGATTTACAACAAACTGCCCCATCTGGTCGTGCCGGTGGTAACCGACCCGAAAAAGACCGTCGCCGCCTTGAAATGGGTGGTGAACGAGATGGAAAAACGCTACCGCATTTTCGCCAAGGTCGGCGTGCGGAATTTCGACGGCTACAACAACCGGGTGCGCGAGGACAAAACCCTGATGGCCGATCTGCCCTTCACAGAACCTGAACCGGAACCCGAGCCGGATCTGGACGCGATTGAATCGATCGCCAGCGCCCTGGAGTCCGGCGAACTCGGACCCGAGGAAGACGAGGATCTGCTGGTGCCGGATGACGATCAAATTCCCGACCGCTTTCCATACATCGTGGTGTTGATCGACGAGTTGGCGGACCTGATGCAGACCGCGCCCGCCGATGTCGAGGGCTGTATCGCCCGCATCGCCCAGAAAGCGCGGGCGGCCGGAATTCATTTGATCATCGCAACGCAGACCCCGCGCGCCGATGTGGTTACGGGCATCATCAAGGCCAACATCCCCTGTCGCATCGCCTTCCAGGTCTCTTCACAACTCGACTCCCGCGTGATCCTCGACACCAAAGGCGCGGACAAACTCGTCGGCAAGGGCGACATGCTCTACCTGCCACCCGGCTCCGCCAAGTTGGAACGCTCTCAGGGTGCCTTCGTTTCCGATGCCGAGGTGGAACGGCTGGTCGAGCACTGTGCGCAATTCGGCAAGCCCAATTTCGAAAGCGACATTCACAAGGCCATCGAGACCGGCAATTTCGGCGAGGGCGACGACGGCGATGAATCCGATGTCGATGAAGGGCTGGTCATCAAATGCATCGAAGTCGTGCGTCAGGAGCAGAAGGCCAGCACCTCGTTGCTGCAACGGCGCTTGCGGCTCGGATATACCCGCGCGGCGCGGATGATGGATATTCTGGAAACCCGTGGCCTCATCGGCCCCGGCGAAGGAGCCAAACCGCGCGAGGTGTTTCTCAAGGATTGACAAAGGCCAGTCGATACGAAACCCACTTGAGTCATCCGGCGGACTGCGTTCCCTGCGTCCTCGCTGGCAAATCTCCCCCCAGCGAGTGCCGATCGGCCACCGCACAGGCGCCATTTTCGCCTTCTCCCGAGTAAAAAGGTCGATCTCCCGAGTAAAAAGGTCTATCTACCGAGTAAAAAGGCCGATCAACCGAGTAAAAAGGTCGATCTCCCGAGAAAAAAGGCCGATCTCCCGAGTAAAAAGGCCGATCTCCCGAGTAAAAAGGTCGATCTCCCGAGAAATGAACAGCACCAGCCGAGAATTTTTCTCCGCTGGCGCTGTAGAGAAGCCCAAGAATCGATCCAGCGGGTTATGGCGTCTGTTGGGAAGCCATCAACATCTTTACATGATTTCAAGCCTTTTGCTTCTCACTCAGCAATGCTCACCGATCACTTCGAGTGCGTATATAAGCCTGAGAACCCCAATCCGCGAATCGCTCGTCTACGGAGCCTGTTATGGTAATCGCGTGAGGCAAAGCCTTTTACGCGACGCGACACACGCATCCTGAGAGTTTCCTTGCTATCACCGAGTTTTTAGCATTTTCTATTCAAGTCCTCCACGTCTTTTCGATGTAACGCGCTAAATTCAGTCCATGAGATACACGCCGTCACCCGCATGTATGATTCTGTTCTTTGGTATGTCATCAGGCGCGTTTGCCCGACAACATTAGTGATCCATCACCCTCATGTATGATTCTGTTCTTTTGTATGTCAAAACGGATGGCAAGCGAAGAGACAGGCTGGAAGCCTGTTTGCCGAGACAGGCGAGGACGCCTGTCTTCCCAAGTTATGATGACGCTCAGCATAGTAGGAGTTGATCTTCTTGCCATTGGCTGCGGCGGTCGCCGAATTTCATTGAAGAGCACTGCTCCAAACGGTCACAACCTTGCGGCTGACTCACGTCGCTGAACTTTGACGTTGCTGACATTATGAAGCGCATAGCGATCATTGCTCTCATTCTTTCATTTCTGCTCTGTGGGCTCCTGTATTTTTCTGGGATCGTTGGGTCCTCTCGGGCACGTTTCGAGCGCGATCACAGCATCAAATTGCCCACGGCTGCGACTGAAATTACTTGTGACCCATTCATTTCGCTGTCGTGTTTGTGGGACTCTGGGGAAAGCGCTTCGTTCGTTATGCTTCAAAAGGATTTGGATGACGTAATTCGCCAATTTAACAATACCAGGATATCGCCCGAAGGATTGCGCGGCGTTTCAAAGGATGGAAATATCGTTGCAATCTCTACTGAGGAGCGATCTAACGGCGAGCTGCGCGTCACCATCAAAACCACATGGAACTAACACAAACAGCGAACCAGGCGAGTCACGCATTACGACTTATGCACCCCGGCGTTTCGTTTGATTCCTAGCTTGATCGCCCTGCGGGGTCGATGGGGTAATTAGTGCTCGCATCCGCGAGCAGCGTGGTTACAATGCCCCTGCCGTTTCCCGGATGGTCGCAGTTTGTTGCAAAACAGGTTGAGGAAAGTCCGGACACCGCAGGGTAGCGTGCCCCGTGAAAAGTGGGGACGGGAAGATCGCGAGAGATTCCCGATGGAAAGTGCCGCAGAAAATATACCGCCGATGGTCCCGCGCAAGCGGGAATCAGGCAAGGGTGAAATGGTGGGGTAAGAGCCCACCGCGCCGAGGGCAACCGAGGTGGCAGGGCAAACCCCACGTGGTGCAAGACAGAACAGGGGAGAGCGACCCGCTCACATCTCCGGGTAATAGTCGCACTCCGCGCAAGCGGGGTCCTGCGCAAGCAGGGAGAGAAATGACCGTCGATGGCGACCGCAAGGCCGCCGGGACAGAATCCGGCTTACAGGGAAACGGCAATCCCCCTGCCCTGACTCCGCCCGCTCACTTGGCAAGCGCGCGCGGATGATCTACTTTTCCCAGCGGTCGCGTGCCCGGACCGGCTGTCGTTTTGCCGAGATCACTTTCCGTGGCATCGGCGATCGCTTGCAAACGTTTCACCACATCGGGATGGGCGGCGGCGATGTTTTTTGATTCACCGATGTCCGACGCAAGGTCGTACAGTTCGCCCTTGGCAAGATGCAGTTTCCAGTTTTCCTGTCGCACCGCTTCCAGCACCAGCCCTTTGAAATAGAGAAACTCCTTGTGCGGTGGTTCGGTATCTTTCCCACCGGTCAAAACCGGCCAAAGATTCCTGCCGTCGATTTTGCGTCCGGCATCGATCGTTCCCCCGCTCAGTGCGACAAAGGTCGGCAGGATGTCGAACATTCCGCAGATCGCGTCGCATTCCGAAGCGGCGGGGATTTTCCCGGGCCACCAGGCGAGGCAGGGCTCGCGCATGCCACCTTCCCAAGTGCTGCCTTTCTGGCCGCGCAGGGGTTTGTTGACCGAGTATCCCGTGCCGCCGTTGTCACTAACGAAAATCACCAGGGTTTTATCGCCGAGTCCCTTTTCGCGCAGTGAGTTCAGTATTTCGCCGACACTCCAGTCCATCTCCTCGACCCAATCGCCGAACAGGCCGTTTTTTGATTTGCCGCGGAATTTTTCCCCCGGATACAGCGGCCAGTGCACGGCATTGTGGGCCAGGTAGAGGAAAAACGGGCGCTGTTGGTTTGCCTTGATGAAGGCGAGCGCTTCTTCGGTGTAGCGGGCAACCAGGGTTTCCTGATCGCGCGCCAACACGGTCTGGATCACGGTTTCGTTGCGCATCAGCGGCAACGGTGGCTGGCCATCGCCTTCTTTCGGCAGCGGCTGGCCGAAGTTGCTTTTCACACCGTCGCGGGCCGGCCCCATGTCGTTGGAGTAGGGAAGTCCGAACCAGGAATCGAAACCCTGCCGCGTCGGCAGGAACTCCAACTGATCGCCAAGATGCCACTTGCCAACCATGCCGGTCGCGTATCCCCGCGCCTTCAAGGCTTCCGCAACGGTGATTTCAGCAGTCGCAAGCCCCTGGGCAGAAATCGGAAAAAGCACGTGGGGAATCGGCAGCACCCGTTTCGGGTAACACCCGGTCATCAGCGCGGCCCGCGACGGCGAACAAACCGGCGCGCCGTAAAAACTGGTGACCTTGCAGCCCTCGCGCGCCATGCGATCCAGGTTCGGGGTGCGGTTCAAGGTCGAACCGAACGGACCGATGTCCGCATACCCGAGGTCATCGATGTTGATGATGACGAAATTCGGTTTGACCTCCTCCGCGGCCTCCATCGTCAATGCGGAAACGACCAGACAACTGAGCCAGCGCGCGATTTTCATCATGGTCATTTTTTTTCTGCGGCCGCAGGAATCGGCTGTTTCGCGAGTCCGACATCGAACCGCTTGCCATTGTCGCGCGTGCCTTGGAAATAAAACCAGTACTCATTGCCTTGAATGAGAATGTCGCCGTGGCACAGCGCGCCGCGGGCGAATTGCGGCGTGTTGATGTTGATCCTGCCTTTATCGGTGAAAGGTTTGGCGAGATCGCTGGTGGTGTATTCCTTGCAGTATTCGCCGTTCAGGGAAAAGCCGATGCAGCCGAAAAGCCGATAGGTGGAGCCCTCCTTGACCAGCACACTGCCTTCTCCCGTGGCCCCGGTGGCAACGGGGGGCGACCAATCGATCAGGTTTGACGAAGTGACATAATGAATGCTGTCGCCGCCGGAGGTATAGAAAAGATAGTAGGTGCCGTTTTCCAGATAGACAAACGGGTCGTTGCACTTGCCCTGGTGCAACACCGGATTTTTCGGACCCTTTGTCCAATTTTTGAGATCGGTGGATGTGGCGTAACCGGTGGTGACACCCTTGCCCGCCCCGGCGTAGTAAAGATAATACACGCCGTCCTTCAAAATCGGCTTGGCCGGGGCCTGCGGACGGGTGTCGTCCCACTCGCCCGCTTTGCCTTTTGCGATCGCAACACCCTGTCTGGTCCAGTTGATGCCGTCGGGCGAAGTCGCGTAATCGATTCTCGGTTCACCCTGCCCGCCGTTGCCGGTGTCCTGCCAAGGGTTGGCGCTGGTGTAATACATGTAATACGTGTCCCCCGCCTTGATGATCGAAGGATCCTTCGCCCACTGGTCCACAGGGTCGGTATACACCGGCTTTTCCTCTGCTTTCCAGGCATCGTCGACCGCAGAGGCCATTAGCTGGAAGCCGCAGCACAGCAACGCCACCGCCTCGAAGACCGCTTTTTTCATCGCAACTATAGGGCGGATACTCTTTTGGTCATGAGCTTTTCGACGATCGGAGCCACCGCCTTGCCCCATTCCTCATACCCTTCCCGGCTCAAATGCACGGTGTCGGCAAACATGTTGGGCAGCATCTTTTTGTCCTTGTCCTGCAATTTCGCACCGAAATCAAAATAGCCGATCATGTCGCGGTCGGCGAGTTTGGCGATGCCGGCATTGATGGCGCTGGTCTTGTCGTAAGGCGTTCCGGCGGAGGGCAGGATGCCGAGAATCAGGATGCGCGACTTCGGGCATTTCTCACGCAGCCGCTTGACCACAATCGAAACTCCGAACGTGACTTCCTCCGCGGTATTCATGCCCTGGTTGTTTGTGCCTATCATCAGCACGATCAGCTTGGGCGTGCAGTCCTTCAATTCGCCGTCATCGAGACGCAGCAGGACATTTTCGCAGCGGTCGCCGCCGATGCCGAAGTTGGCGCATTTGTATTTGCCGAAGTACTTGCCGAAAATATCACCCGGCCACATCTGGGTGATCGAGTCGCCGAGGAAGCAGAGATCGAAATCGTTTTTCTTGGTGCGTTCGAGATATTCACCGTGCATGCGCCAATACCAGCGCACGCCGCCGGGCACCGGCTTGCTGGGGTCGTTGGGCGATGTGAGGTTGAAGTTTTTGTCGGCAAACGCTGGCGCGGCCTGCAAGCCGGGAGTCATGCCGAACTGCGCCATAGCGAGCAGGAGACATGCCATTGTACCGAAGTGGTTTTTCTGTTTGGTCATAATGGATGTTGTCTACGATGGAACAGCGCTTGCTATTTCACCAAATGCCGGTGTCGTCAAGGATTTTCGCCGTGCGCCGACGTTCGGACAGTTTCATGTCGGGATACCCATCGTCAATGGCATCGGCTTCGATTACTTTTTTCAGGCCCTGGAGCACGCGGGATTTCACCGCATCGGGAAGTCCGGCGAATGCCTCGGAATAGATCATGAAAGAGCAGCGGTTCTTGAAAAGGCGGCTGTTCAATTGAAAGTCAGCCAGCGACATGCCTTCCGGGGTCCGGGGGATGAGCGCCGCAAACTGTTTTTGAAATGTTTCATCGCCCTGGATACCGTCATCACCGATGGCAGCCTCTCCTTTGAACAAAAACCACTCGACGATCTTCCGTGCCGCCTGATCCGCCACGCGCCCCGCGGAACCGCTGTCGGGGTCGGCATCGGGATCAATCGCCTTGCTCAAAAAATACGTACGCTTGTAATTCATCGTCGCCGCCGTCAGCAGGTTGTGCGCCTGACACTGATGCTCCAGCACCATCAACGAAACGATGTCGCTGGTCGCACAGGGGTAATTGCGGATGTCGATTTTCCCCCGCATGTCGGGCCAGGCGAAGGCCTGTGGAAGTTCGGACCGACCATCGACATAGGTGCGATTGCCGAGATGGGGCAGCGCGATCGAGCCGGTCACGTAATACCCGCCCCAGCGTTCGGCGACCGGCGTTTCATGGGTGACCAGGCCCGATCCGAAGGACAGCAGCGCGTGACCATCCTGATCCGGAAAAACCGATCGCACCAGCATGCCCGGAACGTTTTCGGTGCGACCGGTGCCGTGACACGACAGGCAGTCGCTGGTATCGCGTTCGATGCCGACCGCCTTCCCGGCGTGTCCCAAGTCGACAAGGTAATAAACCGGCCCGAGGTTTTTCTCCTGGATGATGACTTCCATCAGCCCGCCGGGAACATAACCGCAGTAGCAATTCAGCGAGTGGAACAGGGCCCGCGGATTGCCGGGGTTGATGAGCCAGTTCTGTTTGCTGGTTTTGGAAAACACCAGCACCTGCGATGCCTCGGGCACCTTCAAGGCGGCCAGCACCTCCCGAACCCGTTCGAGCACCGTCCCACCGCGCAATTTGCCATCGTCACGCTGCCATTGCAGTGCCAGCTCCGCCAAGCGATCCCGCGCGGGAGTCTCGGAGTAGCGAAGGGGCGGCTGATCCCACAAGTCCTGCTGCGCCGACAATCGGCCGACAAACAATAGAATCAATCCAGTACGTTTCATGAAAAATTCCCAGCCTTACTACCGAAGCAACGCCGAACAACTCTCAGCATATCTTCTGATTTCCCACGCAGAAAGAGATGCCGGACAGATTCCGCACGATTGCCTTTTTTGCAACAAGCCACGGCCGATGAACCCGATTTTTCTTGTCATCCAACCTGCCGGAACTACTCTTCATCCGTCAATGCCGGAACTGTCAGCGGTGAAATCAAGGCGCGCGAAGACAACTGGATCATCCCCGATTTCCAAATCACTGCCAAAAGATGAAAGTAATAAAACTCTCAGAATGGGCCGCCCAGGCACTCAATCAAAAAATTGATTCCGAGCTGAGGGCGAGCTTGGAACAAGTGGAAAATTGGCATGCAAAAAATGTGCGGGTCCTTTACGGGCCTCATTTGTATTTCGCATTCCGTGTTCAAAACTCGCACTCGTACCATCAAATCGAATTGTTTCCGTATTTCGCCAAACCAACATCTTCATTGGAGCTTCTCGGCTACATCCGTTGCCAACTGATCCGAAGCGGCTTGCGATGCAATCCAACAATGGAAAAGTTGTTGGCAAAGGTGCCCTTGGATGAAACTATGCACCAGTGGATCGATTCTTTGGAAGCGGAAAAATGGCACAATTACCTTGAGGATCTTTCGGATCAAGGCAAACTCGTTGAAGTGCCCTTGCCGCAACTCCGCCTGATGCTCTTGGAAAAACACGCGGAAATCATGCTTGCCCAGCCGGATACGGACAACTTCAAAAAAGCCACACTCACAAAAATGCGTGACTTATTCCGCAGCTATCAATCGGGTTCGGCGGCACACATGGACACGTCGACATACGCGATCCTTGAAACTTCCTTTGACCGCTACAAAAATGTTGGCCAGGTGCAAGTGGACTATGCCAGCGAAAATTTCATCCGCTGCCTGCACACCCTTTTTCGGAATAAGGAGAACATCGGCAGCTACATTGTGGATGACAACAATCAACCCCTGATGATTCAGGACCAGGAGCTGAAATGGAAACTCACCGAGCCCGACGGCAAGAACAATTCATTCACGCTGGGACTTGTTTGCGAAAACGCTCCTCCAAGCATGAACATCGTTGCCGGAGTCGTGGGCCCGCAATGTTATGTTTTGACCACGAAAACAATCTACCCCATCGAAAAGTGGAATCTCGCCGCCGGAGCCATCATGTTTCCCATGGTGATACCCGCTGCGGCAATGACAACCAAAGTCGGCTATCAATTCCTGCACAAACTGGGCGTGGAAATACCAAGCCTGATTCAGGAAAAAATTGTCACCCTGATACCGAAAATTTACGTGAAGGCGAGGATCATCAAGCACAACCACCAGGTCTCCTCCATTTTCCGAATCAGTGCCTATGGCTCGCTGGCAAATAAAACCCCGCATTATGTATGGACGCAGAATGGCTGGCAGGAAACACGGGAAAAACACATCACACCAAGAAATCAAATCGCAACCATCGACGATGATGCTCTGAAAAAATCAGCCGCCTGGATGGCGCAACTGCCGCTCCGCACCAACATTTATGGCGGTACTAACCATCATGAAATGCGGGTCAGCAAGTCATTTCCCGATCAATTCATCGAGTGGATGAAAAACAAACCTGTCTGTGTGGAATGCCAGTTGGATGCGGAACTGAAACAACTCCTCGAAGGCCTGATCACAGGCGACATCTCATTGGAGATTCAGGAATCAACCAATGGCATTGATTGGTTTGACATTCACGTCAATGTCACTCTATCCGACACCTCACTCAGCGAAAAGGAGGTGGAACTGCTTCTCAAGGCCAAGGGCAAATGGGTCATGCTGCCGGAAAAAGGATGGCGCAAGCTGGAATATTCCATCAATGAAGAAACGGCTAAAGAACTGGCCGACATCGGTCTGTCCGCACACGATTTTTCGGGAGAAAAACACCGCCTGCACGCGCTGCAACTTTCCTCCATGGCGCAGCGCAAGTCCAAACTCCTGCCCGGAGAAGCCCACAAGCTCGTGACCCGCCGCATCGAGGACATCCAGACGCGCGTCAGTCCGGAACAACCGCCGTGTGTGAATGCGACATTGCGCCCCTACCAGATGGAAGGCTTCCACTTCCTCGCGTATCTCAGCAAAAATCAGTTCGGCGGCGTTCTCGCGGACGACATGGGCCTGGGAAAAACCCTGCAAGCGCTTACATGGATCGCCTGGCTGCGCAGCACCCAGGACATGACGAAACCATCACTAGTCATCGCCCCGAAGTCGGTCCAGGAAAACTGGCACAGCGAAGCAAGGAAATTTTTCCCCGAACTGCGGGGCCTGGTCTGGAAGACGGGCGAAATCGCAACGGACCTGGAGACCGACATGTTTGATCTGCTCATCGTAAACTACGCACAGCTTCGCAACCAGAAAGAACTGCTCACCCGCAAGGAATGGGGCGCGGTCATTGTCGACGAAGCGCAAAACATCAAAAACCCCACCTCGCTCAGCACCCAGGCGTGTTGTGACTTGCCGTCGGAATACCGCCTGGCCCTGACCGGAACGCCGATCGAAAACCGACTCATGGATCTGTGGTCGATCTTTTCTTTTGCGATGCCCGGCGTGCTGGGAACAAGAGCTTCGTTCTCGAAAACCTTCGACAAAAAGGATGACCCGCTGGCCCGGCGCCGCCTGTCCGCCCGCACCCGGCCGTTCCTGCTCCGACGCACGAAAAATGAAGTGGCCAAGGAGCTTCCCGAGCGAATCGAAGAAGACCTCAGCATCACCATGGAAGGCGTGCAGTTGAGACTCTATCAAGCGGAACTCAAACGCGCCAGGGCCCACCTGCTGAAGGCCAAGCTGCCCAGTCAACTTGACAAGATGCGCTTTCACATCCTCACCAGCCTGCTGCGTTTGCGCCAGATCTGCTGCCATACCGCACTGCTCGGCATAGAAGCAAACGATGCCCCGGCGCAGGTATCGAAAGCTCGGAAAAAAGCCAAAAAAATCGTCGACCTAGACAGCGGCGCGAGTGCGAAACTGGAAGCGTTGATGGATCTGTTGGAACCGATCATGGAAGAAGGCCAGAAGATTCTGGTGTTCTCGCAATTCGTCGACATGTTGGAAATCATCCGTCGCTCTGTTGATGAACGCGGTTGGAAAAATTTCACACTGACCGGCAAAACCGAAGATCGCGGCGATTTGGTGGATGACTTCCAATCCACTGAAGGCAGCGCCATTTTTCTCATCAGCCTGAAGGCGGGCGGCTCGGGCCTCAATCTCACCGCCGCAAGTTACGTGGTCATCTTCGACCCTTGGTGGAATCCCGCCGTGGAAGCCCAGGCGATCGACCGCACCCACCGCATCGGCCAGAAACGAACGGTCATCGCCTACCGCCTGGTGGTGCAAAACAGCATCGAACAAAAAATCCGCGATCTCCAAAAACAAAAGTCAAACCTGGCAAATGACATCCTGGGCGAAGAAAGTTTCGCCCGCTCCCTCACCCTCGACGATTTCAACTTCCTGCTCGGCAGCAACGACGACTGAGCAAATCACTGGTTTTCCGGGGATTGCACTATGGGGTCAACAGTGATGATGCGGAAAGTCCCGTCGATTTCACCCGCTCGGTGCTTGCCAATGAGGTCCGACTGATCGAACATCGCCGCATGGATCATGCTGGCGCGCTTCAAGAGTTCTTGCTGCTCGAAGCATGGCGGGATCGTTTCGACGACGACATCCTGATACTCGGAAAAAAACTGGCGCGCGAGAGGAAGATCGGCGAGTTGCACGCGGAAGAGATTGATGAGACGAACTTCACCATCACCGCCGCATGCCTTACGGCACCACAAGCCCGCATGGAGATCAACTACTGGCTCAACAAGGGCGAATGGGACATGGACTGCTCGTGCTCCTGCCATGTTGCGCATTTTTGCGAACACACTGCGGCGGCGATGTTTGTCCTTGCGATGAACAACAACCTGCGACGCCTGCTCGAGGGCAACGACCCTGCAACGCGCAGTGCACCAGCCCTGCCCGCGGCCAGCAGTCTGCTGCCGAGTGACGATCCGGAGGTCCCTGCATTGCTCAGCGCCCCCAGCTTCCGCCTCGATATCTGCCGCGAAACAGTGAAGGACCGCAACGCATCGATCATCTGCCAATATCTCGGTGAAAAAGAACCCGCCGAATGGGTTTTTGCGCGTGCGGTGGCGAAATACGGGGATTACGAACTGCCCTTGTTTTCTTCTCACCCGGAACAACAGCGGTTGATGAAGGATCGCAACGGGGCCCCCGTGATGGTGCGTCGCGACCGTGCTGCGGAAACGATCGCCGCACTGCAACTGCGCGACATCGGTCTCGGGGCCTTCGATGCATCACCGATGTTGCGGTTTTTGCATGGAGCCAACAAAAAGGAACTGCCTGCCGACAGCCCCTGGCTGCCGCCACTGCCGCCTTCGGCCTCCGCACCGTATTGGCACCAGTTCCGGGCGATACATGTGCCGCGTTTGCTGCAACAGGGATGGGCGGTGAGCTTCACCGACAACGTGGGCCACCTCGTCCATGACACCGCGCCGGACGACTGGATGACCCAGCTTGAGGAGGATCCGGACCAACGCGGCTGGTTCAGTCTGTCCGTGGGATTCCAGGTTGACGGCAAACGCTATGATCTGATGCCGATCCTCGCCAATCTGCTGGAGGATGACTACCTGGAGGAAACACTCGACCGACCGGACAACGGGTTTGTGCTCGCTCCCCTGCCCGACGGCGCGGCGCTGAAAATTCCGTTAGGCCGGGTGAGGGCGATCCTCAAGCACCTGTCCGCGTTGATCGATCCGCAACATCCATCGGCGGTGAGACTGCACGCGCTCGATGCCGCAGCGCTGGCGGCCGTTGAAGAACTGGGACTCGACACCCCTCCGTCGCTGGTGGAATTGCGCGACAAGATCAACAACTTTGGTGGCATCGAGGAAATCCCCTCGCCGCCTGGTTTGCGCGCGACGATGCGCGATTACCAGATCACCGGATTCCGCTGGATGCAGTTTCTCGCCGCCCACGGACTGCACGGTGTTCTCGCCGATGACATGGGGCTCGGAAAAACCATGCAGACCCTGGCGCATCTTCTAACGGAAAAAGAAAGCGGACGCAGCCGGGGACTGCCCAGCTTGGTTGTGGCGCCCACTTCCGTCGTGCCGAACTGGCGGGCCGAGGCGTTGAAGTTCGCCCCCTCGCTGCGCATCCTCGTTCTTACAGGTTCGGATCGCGCCCGGTATTTCCGCAGCATCCCGCACGCCGATGTGGTGCTCACCTCTTTCGCCCTGCTGCAGCGCGACATCGCAAAACTCGCCAAGCAGCCCTTTCATCTGGCGATTCTCGATGAGGCCCAGTACATCAAAAACCCCCGCGCGCTGGTCGCCCAGGCCGCCTGCAAGCTGCAAGCCCGCCATCGACTCTGCCTGTCCGGCACTCCAGTGGAAAACCACCTCGGCGAGCTGTGGAGCCTGATGCGTTTTCTCATGCCGGGTTTTCTCGGCAGCGAAAAATCCTTCAACTCCCGCTTCCGCAAGGCCATCGAAAAACAGGGCGATACCGCGCGTTTCGACGCACTCAAACGCCGCGTGGCACCGCTGATCCTGCGTCGCACCAAGGACGAAGTCGCCAAGGAGCTGCCGCCGAAAACGACGCTGGTGCATTTGATCGAACTGCACACCCCGCAAAAGGACGTCTATGAAACCATCCGCGCGACCATGGACAAACGGGTACGCGAAGCCATCGCCGCCCGCGGCATCGAACAGTCGCAGATCCTTTTTCTCGACGCCCTGCTCAAGTTGCGCCAGCTCTGCTGCCATCCGCGCCTGCTGCCCGATGAGTTTTCCAACAGGATCTCCGTTTCGGCCAAACTCGATTTTCTAACAGAACTTCTCGCGACCCTGCTGGAGGAAGGACGGAGGATATTGTTGTTCTCGCAATTCACCAGCATGCTGGCGATCATCGAACAACATTTGCGGCAGCAGAAAATCCCCTACCTCATCCTGACCGGCGCCAGCAAGGATCGGGGCGAGTTGGTCGAGCAGTTTCAAACCGGAAAAGTCCCGCTGTTTTTGATCTCCCTCAAGGCCGGCGGCACCGGGTTGAATCTCACCGCCGCCGACACCGTGATCCACTACGATCCGTGGTGGAACCCCGCCGCCGAGGCCCAGGCCACCGACCGCGCGTATCGCATCGGCCAGGACAAACCGGTGTTCGTGCACAAACTACTCTGCGAAAACACCGTCGAACAGCGCATCCACCTGCTCCAGCAGGAAAAAGCCCAACTCGCGAACACCCTGCTCAGTCAAGCCGGCGGCAGCGCCCGCCTCGACCACGCCACCCTAACGCAATTGCTGGCACCGCTGGAGAAATGAGCCATCAGCGGCATGACTGAGCCGTCATGATCCGCTTCCGCATCTCAAACGATGTGATGCAAAAAATTTGAAAACAGAACCCGTCGCAGCCGGCAGGTTTCATAAAGTCAACGACGAAGCTCCCTGGCTATTTTTCCTCAGCTGCCTTCGCAGTCGGTTCGGCTGGCTTTTTGGCTTCGCCGATCTGTGCGGGAGTTGCGGGAGTTGCGGGAGTTGGGGCGGCGGTGACGGGTTTGCCATCCCAGTTTTTGCCCATCGGCGGGATACCGCCTCTGGCGATGTAGAAATAGGGATCGAACGCTTTTTTGGCGGACTCGATGTAGGCAAGGGCTTCGGCGATGGTGTAGTAGTTGCCGTAATTGGAAATCGCGACGCGGCTGGGACGCTCGACATCGGTGTAATAGCCATATTTATCGATGCGGCCCTTGATGCTCGGAATCGCTTTTTCGATGTACTCGCGGATCTTTGTCTCGTCCGCATAGTTGTCGGCCAGTTGATCGAAGGGACCGTCGTAGTAATCGTTGCGCAGGACGCTGATCTTCCGGATCGTCGTCAGGACTTTGCGGTCGCCATTCTTTTTGTCAACCCAGTAAATGAAACCGGAGCGCTCGCCGACGATGGCATCTTCGCTGATGGGTTTGAAATTTTCCGCCATGCCGACTTCTTCGTTGAGCACCCAAATGAAGTAATTGTTTTCGGTATTGAAGAGGAGGAAAAACTGATTGCCGCTTTCGTCGAAGGTGCGTTGCACGAAGACTTCGTTTTTGGGCAGGGTGAATTTTTTCGGCGGCGTTTGCGGCAGTTTGTTGAGGTTGAAAATGACGGTTTTTTTATTGTAACTCACCGACCATTTGAATTCGTCGTCGCCAACGCGCTTGACGATGAGTCCGTCGCCCTCGGTGAAATATTTGGCGTGCGAGATTTCCTTTTCATTGGGGCCGGAGGGGAATTCCTCAAACTCCGCGTATCCAAAACTTAGGACTCCACGCTCGCGGCGACCGCTGGGCAGGCGTATGTTGCCATAGATTTCACGACCACTTATTTCCATTTTCCAATAGTAATAATTTTCGGTGGGATAGACGATGACTTCGTCCGGCAGGCGGGAGAAAACTTCCCAGAAAAAGGCATCGGGTTCGCTGAGGATTTTATCGAGCGAGCGGTCATGCCAGGCTTCGACCAAATGTTGGGAGAGAAGCAATTTGGGCTTTTCCTCACCGACTACGCTGGAGGTTTTCGCTTCCTCTTGTTGTTTTTCCACTGCGGCAGGTTTGTTTTCCGCGGCAAGGAATGGAGAGAGGGTGAGAAGGATCGCGATGGTCGGAATAGGTGGCTTCATGATGTGGAGTGTGGATGGACGGGGCTTGGCAAAAAGAAATAAAGCCGCCGCCTCGGAAAAAATGGCCGAAGGCGGCGGCTGTGCAAGTGGTTGGTGACTATTGATCGGTTTGATCGCCGGGCACGACAACAGCGCGGTAGAATGCGCGTGGTGTGCCACGCTTGACGGGTTGTTTGTATTCGGTGCTGTCGGCATTGGCAGCGCCGGTTACGGTCGTAAGCAGGGTCCATGGTCCGTTCAGGTCGGGCGCGCAGTAGATGCGGTAGCGCACGCCGGGAGCGGATTTGAAGCGGATGCAAATCTCACCATCGACGATCTTGACTTCAGCCACGGCGAAACGGGAGCCAGGGTCGCCTGGATTGGTCCGCGCGTCGTGCTCTTCGCCATTGCTCTGGCCATCACCATCTCCATCCAACGCGGGGTCTGTGATTCCCGTGATACGCTCCCAGTCGTCGTCGAGTCCGTTGTTGTTGCCGTCATTTCCTACCCGTGAACGCAGGACGGAATGGACGGCGGATTTTGCGGGCTCGTGATGAACGGAACTGGTAGGCTCGTGAACAACCGAACGCTCTGGCAAATGGAGCTGGGATACCGTGACGTTGTGCATCTGTGATTTCAACGCGGTGTGCAGGTTGCTCTTGTCCGCACTGTGCGTTGAAGAGAAGACCGTGCTGTGGACGGTGGACTTCGCGGGATCATGCTGCTGGGAACGAGCGGTGTCGTGCACACCGGAATCGGAAGCGCTGTGAACAAGCGACTTCAGCGGATCATGGGCAACGGAGTGCGCGGCGGTATGCACGGTGGAAACCGCAGGATCATGTCCGGTGGACGATACGGCATCGTGCTGACCGGAGCTCAGGGTGTCGTGAAGAACCGACCGCTGGGGATCGTGCTGCACGGACTTGTCCGGATGATGCACAGCGGACCATGCGGGGTCGTGCTGCTGGGATAGCAGGATGGCATGGGTGTCCGAGCGCAATGGATCGTGCTCCACCGACTGGGACGGAACATGGATCATGGACAAGCCGGGGTCGTGCTGGACGGAGAGCGCCGTGACGTGTTGTTGGGAATCCACGGGCGCATGGAGCACCGACTGACCGGCGGTATGACCGGCGGAGTGCTCAGGGCGATGGAGTTTGGAACACACGGGGTCATGAAGGACCGACTCCGCAGTCAGGTGAATCCGTGAGTGATACACATCGTGAATGTTTGACTCCAGCGCGTTGTGCTGGACCGAGAGGTCGAGCTTATGGCAGGTGGAGCAGGCCGGATCATGCAGGGCGGAAGTCGCCGTATTGTGTTGCGAACTGAGTGCCACATCATGGCAATGGGAACGCAGCACCGCATGGGTGTTGGATTGGGCGACATCATGAGCTTGCGAGAGGGCAGGCTGGTGGTTGATGGCGGAATGCACCGGATTATGCTGGGTGCTCAGCACCGGATCATGCTGCCTCGAGCACAATGGCGAATGGAATTTTGAAACCAATTCATCGTGGAAGCTCGATTCGACAGGCTGGTGGATTTTCGAACTCGATGGTGTGTGGATGGCGCTTTCCTCGGGCGTATGGTGTTGCGACCAGTGGGGATCGTGCAGCAGGGATGCGCAATCCTGGTGCAGGCGCGAGAGGTTGATCGCATGGATGCGGGAAATGGCGGGGTCGTGCTGCTGTGAGGTGGCCGTATTGTGTTCCATCGACCAGAACGGATCGTGTGCGTGGGATTTGATCGGGTCATGCTGGTTGGAAACGGTGGGCTGATGGACCATCGATCTGGCGGGATCATGCTGGGCCGACGTTGCCGGATCATGTTTGTCCGACAGCACCGGTGCGTGCACGGCAGAGCGAATCGGATCATGCTGCAGGGAAATGTCGGGCTTATGCATGTCTGAAACAGCCGGGTCATGCTGCTGGGATTTCTCCACTTGATGCTGGTTGGAGTCTGCCGGGGCGTGAGCCACCGAGATCACCGGATCGTGCTGCACAGAGAGTGCCGTGGTGTGGATGTTCGACCTGGCGGGATCATGCTGAACAGATTGCGCAGTTTGATGGGTGCTCGACCACAAAATATCGTGGCCTTGGGACTTTACCGGATTGTGCTGATTGGACAGGGTCACAGCATGTTGGCCGGACACGGCGGCATCGTGCGACACCGATTGCCCCGTCTGGTGTTGCGCGGATTGATTGACCGTGTGCAGTCTGGTGCGCAGGACGTCGTGCATCAACGAGCGTTCGACATTGTGCTGACCCCGCGAGGTGGTGGGGTTGTGCCCTAAGACAGAGAGTGCTGGCCAGTGGCCTTGCTGGGACTGTGAAGCAAGGTGCTGCTTGGAGCGCACGGCATCGTGCAGCGCGGACTGGGCAGTTTGGTGATTGAGCATGGAGAGCTCCGGCCGGTGCTGGACAGACTGCAGCGTATTGTGTTGCGCGGACATCAATGGCGTGTGGGCCAGCGACAGCAGCGGTTGGTGCACTTTGGATTTTTCCGGTAGATGCACCACCGATAAAGTTGGATCATGCTGCGCAGAGAGGGTGACCACGTGCTGCACGGACCTGTCTGGCATGTGCTGTGCGGAAACATCCGGCGAATGCTGCGTCGAGGTACCTGCCACATGCATGGCGGAAACCGCGGGAGCGTGGATGTCCGACTTCGCAGGTTCGTGTTGCTGGGAACTTGCCGTCGTGTGGATATTCGACCGGGCCGGATCATGCTGCGAGCTGCTGGCAGCCGTGTGCATGCCGGACCAGTGGGGATCGTGGCCGTGGGAAAGCACGGGATCATGCATGTTCGATTTCTCGGCATTGTGCAACATGGAGATATCCGTCTGATGGGTGTTCGACCACTCGGTGGAGTGGACGATGCTGCGGAAGGTGTCGTGCGTCACGGAGAAGAACGGCTGATGCACTTGCGATATGGCGGCATCGTGCTGCTGGCTGTTCGTCGGCAAATGTTGCTGGGAAATGGCGGGACGATGCACTTTGGAGCGCAGCGGCTCATGCTGGGCACTGAGGGTGGCACTGTGAACCACGGACAACGTCGCGGCGTGCTGATTGCTCAAAACACTATCGTGCCCTCCAGAACGAATCACATCGTGGATGACCGAACCCGTCGGATCATGCTGACCGGAAGCCGTAGCCTCGTGAATCACAGATACACCAGGATCGTGAAGCACCGACGAACTCGTCGAGTGAGTGGCGGAAATTGAGGGGTGATGGACACCGGAACGGATCGGATCATGGTTCGCAGATGTCGCTGTATCATGCAACTGGGATGCCAGAGGTGTATGAATGTGCGAAATCAGGGGATCGTGTGCCGCTGACAAACTTGCGACGTGGACCCGACTCAAATCGCTGTTGTGGGTGTTGGAAGCCCCCGGATCATGCTGGCTGCTTTGGGCTGGCTGATGAGCGCCAGACAATACCGGATCGTGTCCAATGTTGCTCAGAGAAGGCTGGTGCATATTCGAGCGCAGCGGCGAATGCAGGATAGATTCCTCGGGCTTGTGCTGGCCGGAAACGGTTGCCTGGTGCACGTTGGAAACGGCCGGATCATGCTGGCCGCTGAGTGCGGTGTCGTGCTGCTTGGAAGCAAACGGGCTGTGCAGAACGGAAACAGCAGCGTCGTGTTGGGCCGACTTCACCGGATGATGAACCAACGAGTCTTCCGGTTTGTGCTGGGCGGAAACCGCCGTATCGTGCATGCCGGACCAATGCGGGTCGTGCAGGGTGGAGACCAGCGCATCGTGGTTTTGCGAAGCCAGCGGCTGATGAACACCGGACTGCGTGGGGTCATGCGTGCCGGACTGCGAGGGTTCGTGCTGCTGGGACTGGACCGGAGTGTGCACGGCGGATTCTTCGGGTTTGTGCTGAACGCTCAGAGTGGCCGTGTGAACACGGGAAATGGCGGGGTCGTGCTGCTGCGCGGAAATGTCCGCGTCATGCTGTTGGGAGGCCGTGGTGTCGTGCATTCCCGACCAATGCGGATCGTGGATGACCGAGGTGAGGGATTGGTGGAACTGGGATCGTGCGGGATCGTGCGCGTTGGAATTTTCCGGAGCATGCTGGCCCGACTGCGTGGCATCGTGCTGCGACGACTGCGTGGTGCTGTGCATCGAAGACTTCAGCGGGTCATGCTGCTGGGAGATTGTCGGCTGGTGAATGGCCGAACTTGTCGGATCATGCTGCGCGGAAAGACCCGCATCGTGTTGGTCCGAGGCGACAGGATCGTGAATGTCCGACTTTGCCTGGTCGTGATTGGCCGAACTTGCGGCACTATGCACCTGGCTTTTGGCCGGGTCATGCTGCGAGGAGACAGCGGCATTGTGCTGAACGGAATTCTCAGGCTTGTGGAGTGCGGAACGGACGGCGCTATGGACCGGGTCTTGGGCGCTTGCGGCGGTGAACGCGAACAACGGGAATAATAGAAGCGTTAGGTTGGAGTTTCTGTTTTTCATGAGATTGCGTGGATTGGGTTGCGCATCAGTCATCAGTTGGGATTTAACCCCGACCAATGCTTGCAAATAGGTTCTGAAGAAGCGAAGACAATCCACGAAATACAAAATCCCCACCCCCCAAGCAATCTTTTTTTTCCGTACCAGCGAAAAAAAATAAAAAAATCCAGAGAGAGAGGCTGAGCAACTGCCAGTTGTCATGATTTGTTCCTTGATAAATCGTGAAAAAATGCCCGGAACACCCCTCTACCCGGATGTGAGTGTGTCGAAATTGTCACACCGAAAATCACAAAAAATCAATCCAGCATATTGCAAAAGTCGATTCCACCGCAACGAACCAATCGGAGCCGACTTCGCCGCTTACCGGCAGCCTCACCGCCGCGTTAATCTATGGAGAAAGCAAGCCCGACAGCTCAGTGCTTTGTCTCCGTGCCCGAATCTTTCGGGAAATCCCGCCCGATTTTTCTGCATTCGTGATCCTGCGTTTGCTTTTAGGCTAGACACGGCGAAGATGCGGTGCTCTCCTGCGCTCGCGTTTGTACATTTCGGATTCCATTCCCTTTATTCTCAGCCGCGACCATCGACAGTTACCAGACACAACATTTATGAAATCTATCACCCATCGTGCCAAAAAACCGCTGCGATTGAAGAACGTGCTGCTTGCGGCCCTGTTCGCCTGCCTAGCCGCCACTGGCATTACTGCTTATGCCAAAGAAACGAAAGACCCCACCGATGTCACCGCGACCGTGGCCGCCGCCGTCAAGGACGAGAGCCTCAGCATCAACGCTAGCAACGAACTGTTCGGCGACACCGCAAATGGCGTCTCCAAAAAGCTGACGATCGAATACCGTTTTGACAACGAGAAGCACACCAGCGAGGCGAATGAGGGCGGAAAAATCCAAATCGCGGCACCGGCGGGCAAAAAGCTGGTCATCACCAAGGCCATCTACGGCCCCGCGGATGGTTCCAAGCCGGTCAGTGCGGGTGCAATCACCGAAGACCCCGGTTCGGTTCTCGAAACCCTGCCTGGATTCAAGATCGAACATGTGCTCCGGGCCAATGGCGCCAAAAACGGTTCGTGGATTTGCATGGCCAAGGACCCGAAAGGCCGCCTGCTTCTCGGAGGCCAGAGTGGCCAGCCGATCACCCGGGTGACGCTGAAAAACGGCGCGGTCGAAAAGGAGGAAATCCTGCGCATTCCCGTCAGTGAAACGATGGGCATGCTCTACGTGGGCAACGTGCTCTACATCAACGGCAACGGCAGCAAGGGCTTCGCGCTCTACCGCTGCAAGGACACCAAGGGCGACGACAGCTATGACGATGTCGAATTCCTCCGCACCTGGCCCGGCGGCTCCGGCGAACACGGTGCCCACGCGCTCGTACTCGGTGCCGACAAGATGCTCTACGCGGTGTGCGGCAATTTCACCGACCCGCCGAAGGATGTCGCAGAAAGTTCGCCGCACCGCAGTTATGCAGACGACCTTGCCATCAAGCGCATGGAAGATGGCAATGGCTTCGGTGCGGGCCGTCTGCCGCCCGGCGGATTTGTCTGCCGCATGGATCTCGATGGCAAGAATGCCGAATTGTTCTCCGCCGGTCAGCGCAACAACTACGATGTCGCCTTCAATGCCGATGGCGAATTGTTCGGTTACGACAGCGACATGGAATGGGACTGGGGCAGCCCTTGGTATCGTCCGACCCGCGTGTTCCATTCGGTGCGCGGTGGCGACCAGGGTTTCCGCGAGGGCAGCGCGAAATGGCCTGAATACTACGCCGACGGCCTGCCGGCGACTGTGAACATCGGCGTTGGCTGCCCGACCGGCGTGGTCTTCGGCACCGGAGCGAAATTCCCCGCCAAATATCAAAAAGCGTTCTATATCTGCGATTGGACCTATGGCCGCCTGATCGCCGTGCATTTGACCCCGAATGGCGCCAGTTACAATGCTACTCAGGAGAATTTCGTTGCTCCCAAATCGCTGAAAGGCAAGTCCGGAAAAACGCCGCTCAACCTCACCGATTTGTTGATTGGCGACGATGGCGCGATGTATTTCACCGTCGGCGGTCGCGGCACCCAGGCGGACCTGTATCGGGTTACCTACACCGGCAGCGGCAATGCCGTGCTCACGGAAGCCCAACTCAAGGACAAGGAAGGCAGCGAAGCGCGCGGCTTCCGCCACAAACTGGAAGCGATGAACGTCAAAGCGGATCCCAAGACTGTCGAAGTCGCCTGGTCGCAATTGCGCAGTCCCGACCGCTTCATCCGCTATGCCGCGCGCATGGCGATTGAGCGCAATCCTGTCAGCGAGTGGCAGGCCAAGGCCCTTGCCGAGAAACAACCCGATGCCGCATTCACCGCATTGCTCGCTCTGGCCCGGCTCGGCGGTGCCGATACCCAGCCTGCGATCCTGAAGGCGCTGGCTGCGTTCCCCTCCGCCAAACTCACGGAAGAGCAACAGCTCAACAAAATCCGTGTCATCCAGGTATCAATCGCCCGTCAGGGAGTCCCCGCCGGTGCCGATGCCCAGTCCGTGATTGCCGATCTCGACCCGCTCTATCCTGCGAAGTCGGAAAGTCTCAATCGCGAACTCAGCCAAACCCTTCTCGCACTCGAAGCACCAACGGCGGTCGCCAAGACAGTCGCTCTGCTCAAATCCGCCGCTACTCAGGAAGAACAGCTCATCTATGCCGTGGCACTACGAAAAGTCAAAACCGGTTGGAGCGCGGACCTGCACAAGGATTATCTGGGATGGTTTGCCGACGGACGCCCGAAACAACATCCGGAATTTGTCACCCAGTGGTTCACGGATGTGGGAATCGGTTTCAACAACGGTTCGAGTTATGGCAATTTCATCAATAAACTAAAGCAGGAGGCCATGTCACTGCTGACCCCGGCGGAAGTCGCCGCGCTGGGTGATTTGAACAAACCCAAAGAGGAAACCAAGGCACCGGTGGAAGTGCGCAAGCTGGTCAAGGATTGGAAAACCGCCGACCTGCAACCGCTGCTCGACAAGGTCGGCAAGGGCCGTGATTTCGCCCGCGGCAAAGCGGCCTACGCAAGCGCCCAGTGCATTCTCTGCCACCGCTACGGCGATTCGGGGGGCGCGGTCGCTCCTGACCTGACCAACGTCGCCACCCGCTTCAAACGCCAGGACCTTCTCGAGTCGATCACCGAACCATCAAAGGTCGTTTCCGAACAATACACCAACAGCATCCTCAAAATGGCCGATGGCAACATGGTGATGGGTCGCATCACCGGTGAAACCGCGGACAAGGTCACACTCGTGCCCAATCCCTTCGACCCGGCCACTGTGACTGTCAACAAAGCGGACATCAAATCGCGCGAAATGTCGAAGCTTTCCATCATGCCACAGGGTTTGCTCAATACCCACACGGAGGAGGAAATCCTCGACCTGCTTGCTTACCTCGAATCGATGGGTGATCCAAAGCACCCGAATTTTAGCAAGTGACGCCCGATTGGCTTGTCGACCCGGACTTCATGGTAGGTCCGCGGTCGACCGGGCAAGCCCGATTTTGAAAAAAATCACGGCGCGGCACTGGATATTTTCCCGTTCTGTTTTACTTGTCCGTCGATGAAATTCCTTGCCCCTGCCCTGCTTGTCGTGTGCTGCTCTTTTCCGGCCTTTGCCGGATTTGCGGAACTGGTGAAATCCGGCGATGTGCACGATGCCCGCAGCGAGTCCGACGCGGCGCTCCAGTATTATCTTCCCGCCGAAAAAATCAATCCGAACAACGGCGCGCTGTTGGTGAAAATATCCCGCCAATATGCCCTGCGGATGAACGACCTGCCGAACAAGGCGGACAAGATCGCATCCGGCAAAACCGCGCTGGCCTATGCCGAACGCGCCGTCGTCGCCACCCCCCGCGATTGCGATTCGCATCTCGCGCTGGCCATCTGCCTTGGCAAACTGACCCCCTACATCGGTGCGAAGGAAAAAATCGAAGCCTCGCGCCGCATCAAAACCGCCGCGGACCGGGCGGTTGCGCTCGATTCCAGGAACGACTACGCCTGGCACCTGCTCGGGCGCTGGCATCAATCGCTCGCCAACATCGGCGGCACCACCCGCATGCTCGCCGGAGCGATCTACGGCGGACTGCCTGCCGCCTCCAACGACGAGGCGGTGATGTGCTTCAAAAAATCCATTTCACTCAACCCGAAACGCCTGATCCACTTCATCGAACTCGGTCGCACTTATGCAATGATGGGCCGCAAAGCTGAAGCAAAAGATTACCTCGAGCAGGGGCTTTCGATGCCTGAAAAAGAAAAAGATGATGCTGAAACGAAACAGCGAGGCAGGGAATCCCTGAAAGAGCTGTCCTGACAAATAACACCGGGCGACCCCGCTTCGCCACTGGCGGTTCCGCACTTTCCCCCAGCGACGGCGCTTGGCGAAACAAACAACGAACCCGCCCTTTACGGAGGGGTAAATTGTGCTAGCCTGCTCACCCCCTCACCCCTCGACATGATAGATCCGTCCCCTAGTAAACGACACGCGCTGTCGACACGGTCGCGTTCTCGCGGACATTTTTTTTCCATCTCCTCACTCATTGCCGCGGGCCTGGTTGGATGTTCTACGCTAACGACGCGACAAGGCGATCATCCCGTCGATGCGCTTGCGATTCAGCCGACCCGCCGTGCTCCGGTGAATCCCGAGTTCATCGCCGACCCCTTCGAGCCCGTGAACCGCGGCGTTTGGGCGGTGAATCGCGGCATCCTCGTCGGTGTCTTGCAGCCGACCGGACGCTTCTACCGCGGCGTGGTTCCCAAACCAGCACGACAGTCGGTGCGCAATTTCACGAGCAACATCACCTATCCGGGAAGATTGATCAACAACGTCCTGCAATGTCGCTGGAGCGGCGCGGGTGACGAATCACTGCGCTTTCTCTGCAACACCACGGCGGGCGTTGGCGGATTGTTCGACGTGGCCAGCAAGTGGAACATCCCCAAATCCGAGGCAAACTTCGGTCAAACGTTCAGTCGCTGGGGCTGGCAGCCGGGCACCTACGTGATGCTGCCGTTTTTGGGGCCCAGCGACGACAGCCATGCTCTAGGCACCGCCGGCGATGAACTCGCGAACCCGCTGAACTATTCCTACCTGTATCTCTCGCTGACCGCGCGCAAC
>CAMAQB010000013.1 GCA_945860285.1 Akkermansia muciniphila
GGGGAGACTTCATTCCAAGTCTCGGATTTTGCGTTTGGTGCCGCGTAGGAGCACGTTTCTGCCGCACAAGGGATGGCAATATGACCAGCCCCCACAAAACCATTCCGCGTCCGTTAGGCATCGTTGGCGCGCGGATTGAACGGGGTCACGTATGAGATGGGGATCCACCAACAGCGCGATAAAAAGCTGGAAAAAGCCCGCGAACGTCGTAAAAACCTTCGTCAGAAACTCTCTCTCAACACAAACACCAACAACAAACTAACCAACCCGGCTGTAGCTTAACTCATACAAGTCTATGAGACATTCACGAACAACCGGGACAAACCATGAAACAAAAATCCACGGGCTTATTCCAGGCGTTCGTGTTGTGAAGGTTCCTCGGTGCGAAACACAATAAGACCATCGATCATTACCGAGCGGTGGCGTAATTTGGAAAAATTGACAACCATGGAAAGCCTGTTAAATTCACACCTGTTTTTTCCGCCCGCCTGCATCTTCACCGAGCTTCACCTCACAAACAAATTTCTTGCTGCCAGCGGGCCGACATCTTTACCATGGGACGCATCATACCGAGACAATCCAGAGCATTCATCCGCATGTTTCCAAACCCAAATCACCGAATAATCGAAATTCACTTATGATATGCACTCGTCACAAAGCAGCCGCAACGTTTGCGTGGATTATCGGACTTATTTCGGCTATCAGCACAATGCCTGTAAACGGTGCGGCATGGGCGGAGTCGTTTGAAGGCAGGTTTGCGAAAAACTATTTCGTCGAGCCTCAGGAAATGAACGGAGGCTGGAGCAACATGAGAATCAATCCTGCGGCCGGCTACTCCGGCCGCGCCGGTGCGGTCAACATTGTCAAGATGCCCGCCCGCATTGGCAATGGTGCGATGAAATGTGTGCGAACACAGCAAGGCCGCCGCATGGAAATCGAACTGGTGAATCGCGACGAAAACGACAGCCCGCGCATCGGTCAGCACTGTTGGGCGGCGCTCAGCATCTTAGTTCCAGAAGCGGGCATGAAACACTCCGGAATGGTGATTCAATGGCATGGCGGCGCGCCCAATGCAGGCAATGGAAAGGAGTATGCCCAAGGACCTGAAGCATGTCTCAGGCTCGACAATGGCCAGTTCATTTACCGGAGCAACTACAAAAGATCCAAGGCTGCTACCCCGGGAAATCGCGAAACCAAAATCCTGGAAAAAGCAACTCCCGGCCAATGGTATGATTTCGTGTTCCATCACTATTTCTCCCTGGGTGATGATGGACTAACGGAAATCTGGCTCCAGGGCAAAAGGATATGTTCCGACAAAGGACCGAACGCTTTCTACTACCGCAGCAAGTTCGCGTTCAAATTCGGTTCCTATGGCAGCACGACCGGCGGCACAATCTTTTTCGATGAAGCCAAAGTTATGACCGGGTCTGGATCCTACGATCAAATCGCCACCGCAAAGGCGAAACAACCCGCTGAAGTTCCCGCCGTGCCGGTTCCGGACCCAAAAGCCATCGCCGTATCAACCGAACCAGCCGTTTACTGGGAAGCCCGCCTGCGGCCTTTCATGATGGAGAAACCCGAGTGGTACGACAGCGCCGAGGCGGTCCGCATCGCCGATAATCTGCTTGTGTATCAGTGCGACTCCGGCGGTTGGCCCAAAACGATGGGTTTCAAAAAAAGAATCAACCTGACGACCATCATCACTGACGCGGATCGCCCGGCTCTCCTGGCCGCGAAGAGTCGGACCGACAGCACCATAGACAACGCTTCAACCTACACACAGATCGAATACCTGGCCCGGGTCTTCAACGCCACCAGGCAGGAGCGATTCAAGGAATCCTGCCTCAAGGGCATCGATTTTCTCCTCAAGGCTCAATATGAAAACGGTGGCTGGCCGCAATTTTATCCCTACCCCAAGGACAAGGATTACCTGGCACGCATCGTCTCCAATCACGATGAAAAGGATTATTTCCTGCACATCACCTTCAATGACGAAGCCATGATCTCTGTCCTGCGTCTGTTGCAGCGCATCGCCAACGACAGGCCGACGTATGCTTTTGTCGACGCCGAACATCGCACCCGCTGTGCGAAAGCCGTGGCCAAAGGAATCGAATGCATCCTGAAATGTCAGGTTGTTGTGGAGGGAAAACGAACCGCGTGGTGCGCACAGCATGATGAAAAAACCCTGGCCCCGGCAGGCGCGCGGGTTTACGAGAAGGCGTCGCTCAGCGGGCATGAGTCCGTGAGTATCGTGCGTTTCCTGATGACCATCGATTCGCCCTCGCCCGAGATGGTGGAGGCCATCCAGTCAGCCTTAGCCTGGTTTGATGCCGCTAAAATCAATGGCTTGCGCGTGGTGGATCAAGCCTCCCCCTCCCTGCCCGGGGGCCGCGACCGCATTGTCGTCGCCGACCCCAAGGCCGATCCCCTATGGCCTCGTTTCCTCGATATTCACACGCGCCAACCGATTTTCTGCGGCAACAACGGCATCGTGAAACGCAGCCTTGCCGAAATAGAACCCGATCGCCGCACCGGTTACATGTGGTATAGCACGACTCCCGCCGATTTATTGAACAAAGACTACCCCACATGGCGGAAAAAATGGGCTCCCGAAAAGAATGTTCTGACAAAATAGATACGACCGAAGATTTCATTCCTCACCAATTCCATAACACAGGCAGGCCTGACACCCTCCGTTTCCCCCGCAACGGCCCCACACAAGTTCTTTCAGCGCTTTCATCTCAAAAAGCAGATTTCTAACAATACGATCCCGCTAGGCGCCTTGGCAGGTGATCGTGGAATGGATTGCGGCAGACGAAACCGATCACACCTGGTTGGGGAAAACGTTCTCCACTTCGCGCTAAAGAACGGCAGTTGCGGAGAGACGATCAAGGAGTTCGCTTCCACACCGTTGAAGAAATTGAAAGAACAACCCAAAATGCACGAATACCATAAGGCCAACAACCATCCATGCAACAGAACCACAATCCCCGCAGGACCTTCGCGGTTTCATCCTTCGCCATCACCGCACTCGCGCTTTCGACCATCGCCGCATCGGCCTCCGACCTGCCCGGTGCCAAGCCTGCCGACATGACGAAACCTGTCCAGGTTTTCATTCTCATGGGACAGTCGAACATGGTCGGTCTCGGCAAAGTCGGCGGACCTGACGGTTCGCTGGAATTCGCGGTGAAGGAAAAGAAAAAGTATCCCTATCTCGTGGATGAATCCGCCAACTGGGCCGAGCGCAAGGATCTGCGTTTTGCCCGTGTGATGTCGGGTCGCGGCGGCGGCATGCAGCGCTTCAACAACGAGTGGATGACCGTCAAGACATGCAAGACGATCGGGCCGGAGTTCGGCATCGCGGAACCCCTCGGCAACGCAGTCGAGGCACCGGTGCTTCTTTTGAAGAGCTGCATCGGCAACCGCAGCCTCGGCTGGGATCTGCTGCCGCCCGGCAGCGAGCGCTACGCGTTTGTCATCAAGGACAAAGCGGGCGTGGAAAAAAAGATGGTCTATGCCGGCTACAAGGACAAACCCGAGTCATGGGAAATGGACCCGGCCCAGGGCCTCAAGACCGAACCCGCGCCCTGGGTGGACAAGGCCGGCAAGCCGGTCGAGTGGTATGCCGGCAAGCAGTGGGACGACGACATCAGCTACGCCAAAACCGTGCTCTCCGAGCTTGACAAACACTACCCCGACGCGACGAAGTACGAAGTCGCGGGATTCTTTTTCTGGCAGGGTGAGAAAGATGCCGGCAATCCCGGACACGCCGCACGCTACGAGCAGAACCTTGTGCATTTCATCAAGCAGTTGCGCCAGGAATTCAGCGCTCCCCATGCGAAATTCGTGCTCGCCACGATGGGTGAATCCACAAAAGACAGTGGCGGACCCGGCGGCGAGATTCTCAACGCTCAACTCGCCGTGGACGGCAGTGCCGGAAAATATCCCGAGTTCAAAGGCAACGTCGCGACGATCTACGCCAATCCAATGGCCCAGGGCGGAAGTGGAAACGGACACTACGGCGGCAAGGCGGAAGTCTATATGGATGTTGGCGAAGCCATGGGCAAAGCGATGGCGGCTCTGCTCGGCAAAGACAATGGCAAATAAATCCCGCTCGTCACCGGATAGCACGGCCATTCATAGAAACATTTTCACTACGCTCACCGCATTGGTCGCGGGCACTGCCAATTTGTTGCAGACGAGCATGCAGTCACAGGACAGAAGCAGGCGCATCGGGCGGAGGATGACAAAATGCCCATCGCTGCCTGGAATTCAACTGCCAACGACAACAACGAAGACGTTGCATCCTTGTAGTCCCGGGTTGCGCCGGTTTCAACCGGGCCGAAATTACGACAACGTTTCCTTCGGCAGGTGCTTGATGGCACCACCTTCGAGGGCGCTTTCGTGAGCGAGGATGCCCGTGCAAGTCCAGTTGGCGGACTGCTTGGCGTTCGGAAAGGGATCGCGCGCTTCAACCAATGCCATGGCGAACTCGTGAGCGAGATGCGGATGACTGCCGCCATGGCCGGCACCCTGGGTGAAGCTGAGGTGGGTGTTCTCGTCGGTATCATAAACGCCTTTGGTCGTATAGCGCTGGATTCCTTCGGGGAGGCGTTCGGCGAAATCGGGTGCCACGACGAGCGACGGGATCTCGGGCTCAGGCATCTTGGCGGTGTGCATGACGAGCGGCTCGTGTTCGATGAGGGGCCATTCGACGGACTTCTTGTCGCCGTAGATGTCGATGCTTTCACGGTACTGACGAGCGGTATCGAAGAGGCTGCGGATGACGCGGACGGTGAGGTCGCTCTTGGCAACTTTGACGTGGGCGGTCTCGACGGCGAAGGGCGAGTTGTAGTGCTTGACAAGTTCTTCGCGGACGGTGCCGGAGCCGAAGCAACTGACGTATTCGGCATCGCCATTGGCAAGACCGAGCGCGGGACCCACGCAATGCGTGGCATAGTGCATCGGCGGCAGGCCGGGCCAATAATTGGGCCATCCGTCCATGTCTTGCTGGTGGCTGGCTTGGATGAACTGCAGCTTGCCAAGCTCGCCCGTGTCGCGCAGCTGCTTCATGTAGAGATACTCGCGGGCATAAACGACGGTTTCCATCATCATGTATTTCAAACCCGTCTCCTGGGTAAGTTTGATGATCTCCAGGCATTCGGCGACGCTGGTGGCCATGGGCACGGTGCAGGCAACGTGCTTTCCCGCTTTGAGCGCGGCGATGCTCATCCATCCGTGGTCGGGAATCGGTGAGTTGATGTGAACGGCATCGACATTGGGGTCGGCGAGAACTTGTTCGAACCCGGTGTATTGGACATCGACCTTCCAGTGGTAGCCACACTCCTTGAGCTTGTCGGGGTTGCGCTGACAGATGGCGTAGCAGTTGGTGTGGGGGTGCTTTTGCCAGATGGGGATGAACTCGGCTCCAAATCCGAGGCCGACGACTGCAACGTTGATTTTCTTGCTCATGAGTTTGGGGAATGCGATGCGTATTGCGCCATAAAAACTGGGGCGAGGCCAGTGTTTTGTTCGGACCAGTTTTTATGGGGTGATCGGGCGGTTGGGAAATTCGAAGAAAGGCGGGAACACTCCCTTTTTTTGCCGCCTCCAGTTCAGCCAGCGGCGCTTTCAATGGCCTTCCTGCCAATAGCAAATTTCTGAATATCAAGTCCGATCATCGCTCCCCAGATAAACCCAATGGTGAGTAGACAAACGGAAGACAGTCGCAGCATGGGCCACGTTGACACCCGCAACCGCCTGAAAAGTCAAACGTTCACCACGCACGAGGCACCGACCTGCGGCGAGTGCTCCGGGCTGACGGATGAAGGCGCGCTTGATGCAATAGCGGAAACTGCCTATGACATTCGGAGGACTGGCCGTTAGGCTGACGATCCGACTTGCTCGTCCTGGTATTTTCTAAAAAAACCCGAGATTTTTGCTTGACACGCCGCGGAAATCCCGCTTTTCTTCGCCCCCCCGCAATAACCATTTCATTCAGTCATGTCACGCATTTGCAGTATCAGAGGTTCCGTTGTCCGCAGTGGTGGGCGCATCCATCGTTCCGGTCTCGCCAAGAAAAAGGGCGGTATCGGTCGTCACGTGACCAAAGTGGTCAAGCGCAAGGTTTCACCGAACCTTCAGGACAAGCGCATCTGGGTGCCGGAATTCGGCCACTACGTCCGCCTGCGTCTCTCCTGCAAGGCGATCAAGACCATCACCAAAAACGGTGCGCTCAACACCCTTATCAAAGCCGGATTGGTTTGATCGCTGACACGCTTTCATATCTCACAAGCAACCCGGGCAATACCCGGGTTTTTTGTTGCCCTAGTTCCGCCAAGGCGAATGCAGTGATGACGGATAGGAAAATCTCTAGGCGTCCTGCAACTCGATGAGTTTCGCCCCGCTCCACAGGCTTTCCAAATCGTAGTATTCGCGCAACTCAACATGGAGGATGTGCACCATCACATCTATGTAATCAAGCACCACCCAGCGGCTGTCGGCATTGCCCTCGGAAAGGATCGGTCGCACATTGTGCCAGTCGATCACATGTCCGGCGACATCGCGCATGATCGCCCGGAGGTGGGGCATCGATGATCCCGAGCATAGAACGACAAAGTCGGTGATGGTGGAGAGCCCACGCACGTCCCAAAGCTGGATGTCTTCCGCCTGGATTTCCTCAGCCGCCTTGACGCAGGCCTTTGCCAGTTCGATTCCCTTCACTTGATTACTCATGATAACAACAGCGCCGGACTCGTGTGGTCCCACGCGGGGGGCGACGCTAACACATGCAGAGAAGTTTTGACAGAACCAAATGAGAAATTTTAAAAAAAGCAAGATTCCTGCCATTTTTTGCTTGTCACCTTCGAAATGACCGGTAGTCTCGCCGTCCCATGCCAGGTCCTTCAGGCACATCCAAAACAAGAAAAGCTGTCGCCAAACGATTCAAGATCACCGGCACAGGCAAAGTTCTACGTCGTAAACAAGGCAAGCGCCACATTCTTCAAAAGAAGAGTTCGAAGCGCAAGCGCGCTCTCGGTCGTGCCTGTCTGGTTTCCGATGCCGACATCAAAAATGTCAAAGAGAACCTGCCTTTCGGTTGAACGAAAATCGCAGAGACATCTGCGCACCCACCCGCGGTTCGGGTGGACTCCACACGGCCTGCCCCTTCACACCGGGCTTTTCGTCAGGCGAGACTGTGGGAGTAATCAAAACAAACAGCCTGCCGATAGAAAAACAAACACATGTCAAGAGCCACCAATTCACCGGCCAGCCGCAAACGCCGCAAGCGTACGCTGCTCCGTGCGAAAGGCTTCCGCGGATTCCGCTCGAAGCTTTTCCGCTATGCAAAGGACGCTGTTCGCAAGGCGCAAACCTACGAATACCGCGACCGCAAGAAACGCAAAGGCCAATTCCGTCGTTTGTGGATCGCCCGCCTCAGCGCCGCGACCCGCAGCCACGGTATGACCTACTCGCGTTTCATCGAGGGCCTCAAGGCCGCCGGCATCGAGGCCGACCGCAAGATCCTTTCGGATCTGGCGATCACCGATGCCGCCGCTTTCAGTGCCATTGTTGCCCAGGCCAAACAGGCGCTTGTTGACAAAGCCGCGGCATAACCGCAGCGGCATCAACGGGAACCGGGACAAATCAACATCATCACACCGCCGGTTCGCCCGGCGGTGTTTTTTTTGCCACCACAGCGGGCGGGTACGGGATTGACTCGAACCGATACCGTGGAGTAGTCTGACCCACGCGCCGCAACCAACTCATGATCCGCCCTCTCGTCCTCGTTTTTTGCCTTTCCGCCATCGGACCGGATGCCATGGGACAGGAGCAAGGCGATGCCAAAGCCAATCCCCCGGCATCAGCCAATGCCAGCGCCGAGAACAGCAAGGTTCAGGCACTGGAGGGCTTGCTGCTGTCGATGCGCAACGAGGAAGAGGAACGCAACACGCAACGCGAGCTGCTCAAAAAAGCCGTAACCGAGGAACAGAAAAAGAACATCTCTGCGGAGATCGACCGGATCGACGGTAAGCTCAGAGAGCTGCGGGAAAATTTCACCACTACGGCAACAGGGATCAATCCCGATGCGGGCACCGCCAATTCCGATGGTAAACTATCGATCAATGACGAGCTGAGGAACATCATTCAGCCGATGGCGCGGGAACTCAGGGAAGCGACCGCGCAGCCTCGCGAAATCGAGAATCTCACCATCGACCTCGCCAAGTGGAGGGCCAAGCAGAGCCTGGCAAGCACCGCGATGACGCAAATTGATGCCTTACTCGCGGAAAAAAACTCCGCGGCCCTCAACAAGGAACTCAGCACCCTGCGCAAATCCTGGCAGAAGCAGCTGCAGGAGGCCGAAAGCCGTTCCGCCAATACCAAGGTCCAGTTGGAGGAACGCACGCGCAATTCACCTTCGGTGTTCAACCTGCTGACGAATTTCATTTCCCACTTTTGGAAAAACCGCGGCTTGAGCCTGTTCCTCTCGTTGAGCGGTGGTTTGCTCGCCTGGTATCTCGGCAAACGGCTCTATCGTTCATTGAAGAAACTGAGCCCGATGCACAAGAAGCATGAGGACTCGTTCACCACCCGGCTCATCGATGTTTTCGCGCATGTGCTTGTGGTGTTGTTGGGATTGTTCACCGCGTTGTTGATACTTTACAACCGCAACGACTGGCTGTTGCTCACGGCGTCGCTGATCCTGTTCATCGGCATGATCTGGGCCTCGCGCACCGCCCTGCCGCCCTACTTTGAACAAGTCCGGCTGATTCTCAACCTCGGAACCATCCGGGTCGGCGAGCGAGTGATCATCAACAACCTGCCATGGCGGGTGGAATCGCTGAATTTTTTCTGCGAACTGCGCAACCCCGAACTCACGGGCGGCATCCTGCGGCTGCCGGCGAAATCGCTGCTCAACCTTTACTCGCGCCCTTGCCAACAAAAGGAACCATGGTTTCCCTCGAAAACCGACGACTGGGTCAAGCTCGACGACGGCACTCTCGGCAAGGTGGTGCTGCAATCGCCGGAACAGGTGCAGCTTGTCAAAATGGGTGGCTCGTTCAAATCCTATGCGACCGCCGTTTATCTAACAAAAAATCCGGAGAACATCAGCAATCAATTCCGCGTGTCCTCCATTTTCGGTCTCGATTACCGTCATTTGCCAATCGCCACGTCGCGAATTCCGGAGACCCTCCGCAATGAAATCCTGCGGGTGCTGGTCGAACGCTATGGCAGGGAGGCCATCAAGTCGGTCAATGTCGAATTCGCATCGGCCGCGACGTCATCGCTCGATTTCCTCCTTGCAGCGGATGTCGACGGCGGCATCGCTTCGCAGCACGAAATCCTGCTGCGCATGTTGCAGAGGATCGCGGTTGATTGCGCCCTTGAAAACAACTGGACGATTCCCTTCCCACAGATGACAATCCACACACGCGCGGAAGAAGTCGCCGCGGCATCCCGTTCTAGTGACCAATGACGATCCCAATGAGACTGCTGTTGTTATTAATGATTCCCCTTCGCGGTTTTGCGGCCGACCCTCCCCCGCGTGCGGTGGTTGTCGACATCGCCGCTCCGCGCTATCTGGCGACGACGCTCAACGGCATATCCATGCAGTGTGTGACCTTTGATTCGCGATCACACGTCCTGAAGGTGCTCGATCAGCCCGATGGTCCCGGCACACTTTGGGCGGACTGTCAGGCCGCGGGTCAATCGGTGAGAGGACTGGCTGCGATCAATGCCGGATATTTCACCCCGCAAGGCACTCCATTGGGGGTTGTAATCGCCAGCGGTCGCAAGGCGGGGGGCAACAACGCCTCCTCGCTTGGTTCCGCGGTCTGGTATGAGTCAAACGGTCGCAGCGCCATCGTCCGCCGTGAAAAAACCAGTTTCAAAGCCACGCAGCTCATTCAAGCGGGACCGCTGCTCGCGGAGAATTCCAAGGAAATCAAAGGTCTCGAAGCGGTGAAAAAAAGCGCCCGCTGTTTCATCGCCTGGGACGGCGGCAGCAACTGGATGATTGCTCGCAGTTCGCCGTGTTCGCTCGCCCAGTTGTCGCATGCGCTGGCCGGGGCCAATCCCGCCGGGTTCCCGATCCATTGTGCGCTGAACCTCGACGGCGGTCGCTCTGCCGAGATCTATGTTTCACAAGCCATCGGCGGCGGCCCCGTATTCAACCGGCCGATCTGGAACAATCCGGTTCGCAACTTCCTCGTCCTCCAGGCCAGGTGAACCACCAAAGGAAGCTATCCACGCATGGCAGCAGGCTGGCCGATGCGGCTGGCCATGAAGTTGACGCACTTGCACATCTGTGAAACGATCGGAAAACACAGCGCCATCGCCGCCGGAGGAAACAGCAAAGCGCAAATGCAATAGGCGAGAAACGTTCCCTCGCTCATTCGTGGCGCACCCCGCAGATTGGCCGCCCGCGAAGCCAGACGATTCCAATCAGCAGCCAGACTGTTGTATGCGATGAATATCCAATACAGGTTGTAAAACGGAATGAACAACATGCCCACCGCCATGCCGGGAGTCGTGCGCGGACTGGCGGCGCGGAGGCAGTACCACGCACGGGCGAGGATGAACAACTGATAAATCGCGGCGGAGAACAAGAACAACGTGCCGATGCCGAGCACACAATACAGCACGATCATCATCGTCATCGTTGGCTGAACCCCGGCTTTGATTTGATTGTTGATCGACACCGCCATCAGGGTCATTGCCACTAAGCTGAGCAACCCCGAGCAAAAAAGTCCCAGCCAGACGCCATAGCTCACCGGGCTGACGGGAAAGTAAGGGTAGTTGCCTCCACCGGAACCGCGGGGGTTCTGCATTTGTGCGCTGGCGGCGGGAGTGGCATACGGAGCGGCACCTTTCGTCGGGGCAACTGCGGCGGGAGTGGCATACGGAGCGGCACCTTTCGTCGGAGCAACTGCGGCGGGAGTGGCGAAGGGAATTGCGGGTTTCGTCGGCACCACAGCGGGCTGCGGCATGGCGGACTTTGTCGACGTAACGGTGCGCGCGGCAGGATTGCCGGCAGGCCGAACCGTGCCCGCGCGCGCAGGTCCCGACGGCGCAACGGGAAGCAGTCCCGCGACCTGGGACGCCTTGACCCATTCAGCCATTCCTTCTGCCCAGAGCAGGGTTCCGGCAACGATGCGCCCCTCCTTCGCAAATTGTGCCAACTGCGCGCCGGTGTAGGGCCCCATCTGCTTTCCGTCGCTCGCGACATACCATGCATCACTCATCGCAGCGAGACTAGAAAAACCTAGCGGATAGCGCAACCAGATTTTAGAGGCTCCCATGCAATTCTTGACATTCCGGATGGTCGATCTACTCTGACCTCAGGTCAGCCATGCACGAGACGACAAGCGAGCCCTTGGAAGTGGATTTTTTCCGTTACCTCGACACCGAGCGCACGGCATCGGCATTGACCTTGCGGAACTATCGCGCCGCCCTGCAATCGTTCCGTGAGTTCCGTGGTGAACGCTTCCAATCCTGGCGTGATGAACAAACCGACGACTTTCGGGCATGGTTGTTTGCGATGATGAAAGAAAACCTGTCGCGTGCCACGATCCGCCTGCGTTTTGCGGCGATTCGTTCATTTTACAAGTACCTTGTGCATCGGCGCGGGCTGGCCAAAAGTCCGGCGGCCAACATGCAACTGCCGAAAGCGGAGCGCAAACTCCCGGTGGTGTTGAACATTTCACAAATGGAGGAACTGCTCTCGCTGCCGCAAAAACTTCGCGGCGACAAACCCAAAATCGCCTGGCTGGCGGCGCGCGACACCGCATTGCTGGAAATGTTTTACTCCTGCGGACTGCGGATTTCCGAACTGCGCATGCTGGATGTTAAGGACATCGATTTCATCAGCGAATCCTGCCGGGTCATGGGCAAGGGCTCGAAGGAGCGAATCATTCCCATCGGCGGACCCGCGCTCGCAGCATTGCAATCCTACCGCCAGGCCGCCGCCGTCACCAGCGGACCGGTGTTTCTGAGTTCGCGAAAAACCCGGATCACCCAACAGGCCATCGATTTGCTGCTGAAAAAATACCTGCGCCAATCTTCGATCCCCTTCGCGATTTCCCCGCACAAACTTCGTCATTCTTTCGCGACCCACATGCTCGATGCCGGAGCCGATCTGCGCAGTGTGCAATCACTGCTCGGCCACGCATCGCTTTCGACCACGCAAATCTACACCCACGTGACCCGCGAACGCCTGCGTCAGGCCTACGACGGAGCGCACCCGCGCGCCAAATCCACGCCCGCATGAAAAAGATCCTCTGGTTCTGTCTCAGCGCCTGCCTGCCGGTCGGAGCCGAAGGAGATGCGGAATTGATCCAGTTGCTGCTCCGTGAAAACCTCGATCACCGGACCTTCGCCTTCAGCGATGTTGTCGCCGCCTCCTCCGGAAAAAAAGTGATCCCTCTCGATGAAGCGAATGCCGCACACCTGCGGATCACCACGGCGGTGCGGACCGCGCTCGACAAGGCGCTCGGCGAACTCTCCCGCGCGGATTCCCCGGTGCGAAAACTGCGCCGCATCAATGAAGCGTCGCGGTTTTTCGAAGATTCCCTGCTGGCAAAAATCAACAGCAGCGAGGGGCTGCGCTGTGAAATCCCGCCCGCGAAAAACGGCGAACTCCAGCGTTCCGGTTATCCCGATCTGAAAATCACCGACAAGGCCAGCGGCGTTGTGGCTTACCTTGATCCGAAACTTGTCGAGGCCAAGTCGCTCGACTCCACTTTGCGAACTTTTTACTACGAACCCAAACACGAGACGCTCAAGATCAACGACGATGCCATCCACCTGCTCTGCGGCATCGAGCACGACGGCAACGAGGGGGCCTGGACATTCACACGTTTCCATTTGATCGATCTCAGCAAACTGCGCGTTCGTCTGAAAGCCGAGTTTCAAGCCTCGAATGCCGACATTTATCCTGCAAAGTAGCGCCGGCCCATGGAAAACTGCATCACCACCACTGCCACGATCATCGGACCCTATTCGGACATTTTCCAAGCCACGCTGCCTAACGGAAAAGTCACGCTTGCCCATCTGTCGCGCGAAATGTCCGGTTCGCACGACCGGATCAAACCCGGAATGATCGTGCGGGTGGAACTCACTCCCTATGACTTCGATGTCGCACGCATCGTCGCGATCGAAGCTGGTTGACGAGGTTCAGACGATCATGCCCGCGCCGACGGTTTCATTCGTTCCTGGGTCGATGAGAATGAAACTCCCGGTCTGGCGGTTGCGGCTGTAGCTGTCGAAAATCAGCGGCGTGGCGGTGCGCAGGGAGATCCGGCCGATGTCATTCATGGCGAATGTTTCCAGTCCTTCGACCTTGTGAAGGGTGTTGACATCGACATGGTACTTCACCTCCTGCACCACCGCTTTCGTTTCACGCGTCGTATGGCGCAGGATCAACTTGGCCTTGTGGGGCATGGGTTTTTGCGAGAACCAGCAGATCATCGCCTCGATGTCCTGCTCGACCTGCGGCGGGTTGTTCTCTTTGACGATCATGTCGCCACGGGAGATGTCGATTTCATCATCGAGCGTGATGCAGACCGATTGCGGCGCGAATGCCTCCTCCCTCTCGCCATCGGGTGAGTGAATCGCCTTGACCCGGGTGCTGAAACCGGAAGGCAGCACGGTGACCCTGTCCCCCGGTTTGAAAACACCACCCGCCACACGACCGGCGTAACCGCGGAAGTCATGCCATTCATCGCTCATCGGCCGGACCACCCACTGGACCGGGAAGCGCGCATCGACATGGTTTTCCTCGCCGCCGATGTAAACGTGCTCCAAATGATAGAGCAAAGACGGTCCCTGGTACCAAGGCATGTTCGCGGACTTGTCGACCACGTTGTCGCCATTCAACGCGGAGATCGGGATGAAGGTGATGTCGATGATGTTGCCCAGCCGCGAGGCCAGGGAGAGATAGTCCTCGACGATGCTGTTGTAGACGCCCTCGCTGTATTCCACCAAGTCCATCTTGTTGACCGCCACGACCAGGTGCTGGATGCGGAGCAGGTTGGCGATGAAACTGTGGCGCTTGGTCTGTTCGATCACGCCTTTGCGGGCATCGATCAAAATGATCGACAGATTCGCTGTGGAGGCACCGGTCACCATGTTGCGGGTGTATTGAATGTGCCCGGGGGTGTCGGCGATGATGAATTTCCGCTTCGGCGTGGCGAAGTAGCGATACGCCACGTCAATGGTGATGCCCTGTTCGCGTTCGGCTTTGAGTCCGTCGGTCAACAGCGCGAGATTGACGTTCGCATCGCCGCGTTTGCGCGAGGATTCCTCCATCGCTTCCAATTGGTCTTCGAAAATGGATTTGGAATCATACAGCAAACGGCCGATGAGGGTTGATTTGCCGTCGTCAACCGATCCGGCAGTGGAAAATCGTAGCAGGTCCATGGTATAAAAAATTTCGCTTGATGGTTTGCCGGGCGCAGGCGGTCAAAAATATCCTTCCTTTTTGCGATCTTCCATCGCGGTTTCCGAACGCTTGTCGTCGGCCCGGGTGCCGCGTTCCGTCTGCCGCGCGGCGGCGACCTCGGCGATCACTTCATCGAGATCCGACGCATGGGATTCCACCGCGCCGGTGCATGTGGCGTCGCCAATCGTGCGAAAGCGAACAATGCGCTTTTCGGTTTTTTCGTTAGGCTGCGGCTTCAGGAAATCGGTGACCGCAAGCAACTGGCCGTTGCGTTCGAACACCTCGCGTTCGTGCGAATAATAGATCGACGGCAGGGGGATTTCCTCCCGTTTGATGTACATCCAGATGTCCATCTCGGTGAAATTCGAAAGCGGAAACACGCGGAAATGTTCACCGGGATTTTTGCGACCGTTGAAAAGATTCCACAATTCAGGCCGCTGGTTTTTCGGATCCCACTGACCGAAGTCATCGCGATGGGAAAAAAAGCGCTCCTTCGCCCGCGCTTTCTCCTCGTCGCGGCGCCCGCCGCCCAGGCAGCAGTCGTACTGGTGTTTTTCAATCGTATCCAACAGCGTCACCGTCTGCAACTTGTTGCGCGAGGCGTTGGGACCTTTTTCCTCGATCACTCGCCCGCTGTCGATCGACTCCTGCACCAACCCGACCACCAGACGCGCGCCGATTTTTTCGACAAACTCATCGCGATACACCATGGTCTCGACGAAGTTGTGTCCGGTGTCCACATGGACCAACGGAAAAGGCATTTTCGAAGGCCAGAACGCCTTGCGGGCCAGCCAGGCCATGACGATGGAATCCTTGCCGCCGGAAAACAACAACGCGGGATTTTCAAACTGGGCGGCGGTTTCACGAAGCACGAAGATCGCTTCGGCTTCCAGTTGGTCGAGATGGCTGAGATGATAATTAGGCATGGGAAAATTCCGCGCGCTGCGCAGGCACGCAGTCGTTTTACCGCCGATTCCGCCCCCGTCAACAAAAAAATATTAGTTTGTTGCTCAATTTACTAATGTTTCAATAAACCATTGACGATCAATGGGAAATCCGTTGCGCGATGGACTGCAGAAGCAGGTCGACGCTTTCGTCGAGGTCCTTGATTTCGGTGTCGATGACCAATTCCGGCTGCATCGGTTCCTCGAAGGAGCTGTCCTTGCCGGTGAAATGGGCGACTTCCCCCCGCGCAGCTTTGGCGTAGAGACCTTTGACGTCCCGCTGTTCGCAGGTTTTGTAACTGGCCTTCACGTAGACTTCGAAAAAATCCTTGCCGAGAATGCCGCGGGCGACATCCCGCAACAGCCCGTGCGGGGTGATGGCGGAAACGAGCACGATCAACCCCTGCTGTGCGAAAAGCCTGGCGACTTCGGCGATGCGGCGCACATTTTCCAAACGATCCTCGTCGCTGAAACCGAGGTTCGAATTCAAGCCGGAGCGGATGTTGTCGCCGTCGAGGATCACGGTCGCGCGCCCCTGCTGATGCAGGATCCGCTCGGCCGCATTGGCGATGGTCGATTTTCCCGAACCGGAAAGTCCGCAGAGCCAGATGACAATGCCGCGCTGACCTAACAAATTCTCCTTGTCGTGGCGCTGGAGGAAGCGGTGGAATTCCGTGTGGATGTTTTGTTGCATTGCTTTGCCAAGCTACATGCCGATGCGGGTCGTGTAAAGATCGGATCGGCGGTAGTTGACGCGGACTTCGCTGCAGTTGTGCTGTTCCGGCCTTGAGCAGGGCGAAAAGTGAACGACGGACCCGGACAGTTGAGTGGGAAACCTTTCCTCAAGAGCGACCCGCGATCTCGAATTTCCAGCAGCGTACGATTTTCCCCCGCTGGCGCAAGATCGGTGCGGCCAACTCCTGCAACCGCACCACGGCACGCAGTTTTTCTTCGATGGGCCGCCGCGCCAGTTCGTGGCGGCGGCGCTCCTTGCCAGCCAGCATTTGGTTTATGTTGTGGACTTCCATTTGTTGAAGCGTTCGGTCAGTTGGTGGCGTTCGAGGGCCTCGCGAAGGTAGTCTGCATCCAGTTCCACTTGCTGCATAAAAGCGGCAAACCGCTGCCGGTCCTTGTCCCGGCCCGTCTGTATCATGATCGCCGCGAGGTGTTCCGGTCGCAGCACCCGCGTTACGGTTTCCGCGTAGCGAGTCTCCCTCGCCTCGGTCAACGCCTCCTCCAGCAACGGGTTGTAGGCCGGAAGAAATTGCACCGGCATACCCTCCACCAGCAAACATTCGCCTTCCTCCTCGCAGCCGCGTCGTTTCAACGACTCGTAGATTGGGGCCAGCGTCAGCAGCCCGCCGGATGTCTGCGGAAGCAGGACGAACACGTCCAGATCGAAGGTAAGAAACGGCTCCATATAGAAGATCGCCCCAACCGCACCGCCGATCGCATAGCGGCTGATCACGCCCTCGCATTCCAGCTCGTTCAATACTTGCAAAGTCGCTTCCATCGTTTACTCCTTCACGATCCGCACCCTCAATCACTCATTCCCGCACGGGTTCACCACTTGCACCGCCACCACGGGCATCCCGCCCTTGCCCGGGCACCCGGCCGCGTTGGCGATGGTTGATTTCCCCGAACCGGAGAGCCCGCACAGCCAAATGACAATGCCGCGCTGACCTAACAAACTCTTCTTATCTTGGCGCTGGAGGAAGCGGTGGAATTCCATGTGGATGTTTTGTTGCATTGCTTTGCTTTGCCACGCTACATGCCGATGCGGGTCGTGTAAAGATCGGATCTAAGGAACTTGCGGTCCGACATCTTCGACACTGGATTCGTCGCTACTCATTTTTTCGGGAAAGTCATCCGGTGTGTCTTTTGGATTTTTTCGCGCCAGTCGTCGGCGAGCCGCGCCTCGGCCGCAAAATCCGGCCAGCATTGCACCGCCGCCCGCACTTCCTCGATGATGGTTGCGGCGCGTCCGCGTTTCATCACCGCCGCTTTCGCGCAGGCCGCAAAATCTTCCTGCACAAAACCGTCGCGCTTGCCGTTCAGAGTCATCTGGTGCGTGGCAGTCCACAAACCGGTCGGATTGAAGCTGTAGGTCACATCGAAGGCCGGCGCGAGCGACCATTCGCCCTGCCGGTTCATCAGAAACGCGATGTTCTTCACATGATCATCCTGATTCCGCGCCACGATGTTGAACACCATCCGCCGGAACTGCTGTTCCACTTCCGCCATCGGCAGCTTGAGCTGGCGAACCGTCAGCAGCGCCTGCTCGTAGGCGTAGGCGCCAGGCTGATTGAAATCGAAATGCGCCAGCGCACAGAGCGACTGCATGTGCAGCTTCGCCCCGCCGGCCAGGCGATCAAAGCGGCGCGTCATGAAATGCCGCCGCCCGTTTTCCTCCAGAAGGCGGCATTCGCTCATCGAGATGCCCGCCGCCTTCGCCATCAGGTAGTAAGCATACTCGATCGCACCGTAGCCCTTCGGGTCTTCGAGTTCCTTGTCCTTGTTGCCCGCCACGCCGTCGAATTTCAGCAACCAGTAATCGAAGCCCTCGCCCGCAGTGATCTGGCCGGAACGCACCTCGTTTGTCGCGCGATTCCACGCAATCACGGCCTTGGCCCGCGCGCCACCGGCTGAAGTTCCCACCTGCAGAATGTCGCGCAGCGCCTTCTCCTTCCCCGTCTCGTGAAAATGCCCCCGCACATCGCCGCGATGCGTAAGCACCTCGCTTGCGAGCCGCACCAGAGCGTCGATCTCGATTTTCGATGACGTACGCGACTTCGGCCCCTGCACCGGCGCGAACTCCAGCGCGCCCATTCCCCGCGCGCCGGTATAGCAAAGGCGCTCCACCGCTTGGAAACTCTCCGGCGTCCGACCCTGCGTGGCCAGCCAGGCATCGATCAAGGAGTTGCCGAACTTGTCCGGCAGCGAATCCGCAAGCAACCCTGGCAAACCGTGAAACGTGCTCCGGGACAACGTGGGAAATTCATACACCTGTTGATGCAACGGCATCGCCAGCGGCGAAAGCTCGATCCCGCTCCTGGCAAATGCGGGGTCGTATTGGAACGCCGCGACTTCCCTCCCTTCCTCGAGCGAAACCGCACCAATGGTGCGTCCCCAAAGCTGCACCTCCGCGATCATAACGTCTCACCCCAGGTCCACTTTTTCGACTGCTCCGCAACGGCCTTTTTGCCTGTGGCCCGCTGTCGTTTCCGGCTTTGCATTTTCAATTGCGCCATCGGACTGGCCGTTTCCTCCGGGACAAACGCATCAAACCGCTCCAGCAAACCGAGCACCCGGCAGACCCGCACAAAGCCCGAAAGCTGCGTCGCCACTTCCCCCGATTCCAGTCGTTCCACGGTCCGTTTCGATACCCCGGCCTGCTCCGCCAGCGCCGCCTGTGTCAGGTTGCGCACAATGCGCGCAGCCGCCAAACGCCCGCCCAACTCTTTCAGCAGGCTTTCATCACTCAGTTGCGAGGAAATTTTCATAACGCAACAAATATGACGAGTTAAGCCGAAAAATCAATTTTATTCGTCGAAAATGACGACTTATTTAAAATCGCTACTTGTGACGACTTGGAGGCAAAAATCGAAACAATTCGTCAATAATGGCGAATTGTTTGGAATTTACTGAAATAGCGCCCCTATCGCTGCGCCGCCGACTAGCCCTTGGGCGTTTCGATGGCCGGGGCCGGGGCTTGTTGGTTGATCGGCGGCACCTTGTTGCCGACCATGCGGCTGACCAGGAGAGCGAGAAAGGCCGCCGCGCCGAGCATCGCGAGGAAGAGCATCACCACCACGCCGAAATGCGGGCGGAAACGGGGGTGAATGGCTTTCCTGGCAAAACGCCATGACACCAGCAACGCAATCAACGCACCAATGCCGAAGGAGATCCAAAATGCTTCAAGATTCATGCGATAGATCGATTCCGCACGCGCATTTTGCGTGCAGGCATCGCCGCCATGACAGCAAGAATTTTGCAAAAGGCAATCACAATCTGTGCTGCCGGATGGCTACGACTCGGGGAGAGGTCGCCGGGGCAGCAACAGGGTAAAAATATCGACATCCACCGCATGGGTTTGTCCCAGGAATTCAAGCAACACCTTCACCCTCTCGGCACCGGGCAGCACCTCGATGATGACCCCCTTCATCCCCTGCAGCGGACCCGTGGCCAGCTCCACTTCATCGCCGGTCTCGAATTGCGGCCGGACGATCAACACTTCATCCACGGCGTGTTCTTGCCAGGCTTGCCTCATCGCATCGATGAAGTTGTCGGGCACTTCGGGAACCACGCCGCCGAATTTGACAAATCCGCGCACGCCATGGCAAAACGAAACCGCGCGCTCCACGTCCTCCCTGTGAAATTGCGCGAGCACGTATCCAGGAAACAGAGCCTCCTGCCACCAGACCTTGCCTCTTCTGGTGGCCTTGCGGTAGCGCAGCATCGGACAAAAAACCTCCACCCCTTCAATCTCGCGCAGATGATCCGCCGCCAAGCGCTCCCGTTTGGTCTGCGTCCTCAAGCAATACCATTTTCTCAAGTGCTCCATGCTACTCTCCCAACATCCGTTGCAACAGCGGCAGCACAATGCGGCCACGGGTCATCCACGCCTCCAGCTTGAGCATGCGGGACCGGTAGTGCTTGCGCAGCACCTTGTCTTCTTCGCGCGATGCCAGCGTCAACAGCTCGCCGACCTTGCCCTTGCCACTCTCGAGGTGCGGCCTGACCTCCTCGCGGATGAAACCGCCGACCAGGCGTTTGAGATCGACATCCGGTTGATACAAGGTCCGCCGTCCGCCGTGCCCATTGACCTCCTTGAGCGCGCCAAGCTTGCGCAGCATCCGCAGACCCTGGCTTGCCGAACCTTTGCTGAGGTTCAGTTTGTCCACGACATCGTCGAGCGACAACGGTTCGGGCGCGACAAACATCAGTCCGTAAATTTCTCCGAGTGACTTCGGCAGTCCCAGCACCCTCACGCCATCGACAAAAAACCCGACTACCTGGCGTTCGAGAACGCTCAGTTTGGCATAAGGGTAATCATCCCGTTCGGGCGCGGATTTCACTGGGGAATTCATAGCGCTTCAGGCAATATTGTTCAATTCTTTTTGAACAATATTTTGCCATTTCTCCAGTGCTGTTTGCAAACCCCGTGCCTTGTGAAGTGTTTCCTCGTATTCTTTTTCGGGATCGGAATCCGCCACGATCCCGGCACCGACGTGATAATGGATGCTGTGATTTTCGCGAATCAGGCTGCGAATGACGATGTTCATCCGGCATTCGCCATTGAAGCCAAGGCATGCGATCGAGCCGCAGTACAATCCGCGCGATACGGGTTCGAGCATCCCGATGATTTCCATCGCCCGCTTTTTCGGCGCGCCGGTGATGCTGCCGCCCGGAAAACAGGCGCGCAGAACATCAATCGCATCCAGCCCGGAGCGCAACTGGCCGCGAACGGTCGATACCAGATGAAAAACCTGCTCCAGTTTTTCGAGTTGCAGCATTTCATCCACCCGGACCGAACCGAATTCGCAGACCTTGCCGAGATCGTTGCGCAGCAGGTCGGTGATCATCACCAGCTCCGAAATTTCCTTGGCGGATGTCTGGAGTTCGTAAGCGGAACGCAGGTCCTCGCTGGGATCGTCAAAACGCGGCCTGGTGCCCTTGATCGGACGGGTTTCAAGCATCGATCCGCTGATTTTCACAAATGTTTCCGGAGAGGAACACAGCACCTCGCGACCGCCCAAGCGAAGCCACGCGGACATCGGCGCGGGCGAACATTCGCGCAACCTTTCATACAATCCGAACAAGTCCGCATCGTCGGGGCACGCGGCCTGGAATTTCTGGCTCAGGTTGACCTGATAGATGTCGCCAGCCGCAATCCACCGCTGGGCCAGACGGACTTTTTCGACAAATTGTTCGCGACTCATCAGCGCAGAAAATTCCCCGATCGGACGCGCCGCCGCGAACGGTGAGGGCTCCCGCATTTTCGACGACAAAGTGCCGCGCTCGATCCACTCGCCACTGTGATGGCAATGGACCAGCATGTGAGGATAGACGCCGAAATGATAGGTGCCGTCGTACTCGATCCAGCCGCACATGCCGCCGAGAGGAAAACCCCGGTCCATTTCCACCCGACCGCCCTTCATCAAAGCCTCCTGCAGCTGCGCCGCATCCTCCTCGCAGCCCAGCGAACCGGTCAGCAGTTGCACGGGTTCCGCCGCGATGATCGAAACCGCCGCTCCGCCACCCGAAGGCAAGTGGCCCGAGCTGTCGAAAAACACAAGGCCTTCGAGATGGCGCAGCCGCGCCACCACCTCGACCGGCGACATGCCGGACAATGCAGCAAGCGGACGGCCCGATTCATCGTTCACAGCCGCAACAAAGACCCCCGGAGATTGTGAAGCAAGTGAAATCTCCGGAAAACGAAGTACGAGAACGCATGGGGATTATTGACTTGTCGCGCTCACCGCCCGGTGACAGACTGTTGATCGCTCCCATTGCCCATTCCCATGAATCGCTTTTCCCGTTTCCTCCGCTGCATCATTCTGCCGGCCTGCATTCCATCGATCATCAATGCGGCGGAAAGCCACCTGCTGAAGGCAGAGGATTTCAAACATCACATCGAGCAGTTCAATACAAACGACCGTGAATTGTACAAAGGAGCCATCGACAATGCCGCCGCCTGGGAATTTCTCCGCGAGCGCATGCCCTTGTTCGAGTGCCCTGATGCGGACATCACCCTGAGCTATTATTTCCGTTGGTGGACCTATCGCAAGCACATCAAAAAGACACCTGCGGGATTCATCGTTGACGAATTCCTTCCCGACGTGAGTTGGGCGGGCAAATACAACTCGATCAACTGCGCGGCGGGCCACCACATCTATGAGGGCCGCTGGCTGCGCGACACCGCCATTCTCGACGACTACGACGCCTTCTGGTTTGGCAAGGGCGGCAACCCGCGCAGTTATTCGTTCTGGGCCGCCGATGCCATCTGGCAGCGCTACTGCGTGACAGGCGACAACAGCGAGGCGCTGCGATTGCTGCCCGCGTTGATTGCCAACTTTGGCGAGTGGGAAAAATCACGTCGCGATGCCAACGGCCTCTACTGGCAGATCGATGATCGCGACGGCATGGAAGCGTCGATCGGCGGCAGCGGCTACCGGGCGACGATCAACAGTTATCAATTTGGCGATGCGCGGGCGATAGCCAACATCGCTGAGCTGGCAGGTAAAACGAATGTCGCAACGGAATTTCGACAAAAAGCGGCATCGATCAAAACGCTGGTGCAGGAAAAATTATGGGATGCCGACGCGCAATTTTTCAAAGTCCTGCCGCGCGGGGAAAACACCCAACTTGTCGACGTGCGCGAACTGCACGGCTTCACCCCATGGTATTTCAACTTGCCCGACCCGCAATTCCATGTCGCGTGGAAACAGTTGACCGATTCCCGGGGTTTTGCCGCGCCCTTTGGTTTCACCACCGCAGAGCAGCGGCATCCGCAATTCGCCCTTTCCTACCAGGGACATGAGTGCCAGTGGAACGGCCCGGTCTGGCCTTATGCCACATCGATCACGCTCACCGGCCTCGCGAATCTGCTCAACGGTCCGGCTCAGGATGTCATCAGCGCGCGGGATTATTTTGCCGCACTGCGGACCTACGCCAAATCCCAAAGGCTCAAACTCGATGACGGACGCATCGTGCCCTGGATTGACGAAAACCAGAATCCCCTCACCGGCGATTGGATCTCGCGCACCCGCTTGAAAAGCTGGAAGAACAACACCTGGGATGCCGGCAAGGGCGGTGAGGAGCGCGGCAAGGACTACAACCACTCGACCTTCTGCGACCTGGTGATCACCGGTCTTTGCGGGTTGAGGCCGCGAGCCGACAACACGGTGGAAGTAAACCCGTTGACACCCGTTGAATGGCCGTACTTTTGCATCGACCGCATTCCCTATCACGGTCACGAACTGAGCATTTTCTACGATGCCGGCGGCACCCGCTACAACAAGGGCAAGGGACTGCATGTTCTGGTTGACGGTCATGAAATTTCCTCATCAAAGACACCCAGGCGATTGACCGCTCCATTGCCGTTGCGCCCGACCCAATGACCCGCAAGGAACGGGAAAATCCCTTATGAAAAAAGGGACAGAGGCGCAGCAACGGCAAAAATGAATTTGCGGCATGCTGGCAACCGGCGTGTCCGTGCCCCTGAATTGATGGTTGACCTGAGAATGAAAAATGCTAGCAGTCTGCCGTCAACTGCAACGTCGGCATCAGGCGCCACCGACACCAAAGCAAGAGCTCCGTCGGTCCATTCGCTTTCGTCCCAATGCCGGATTTGAGGCGGGACAGCCGCGCCGCGGGCAATATCGAAAAAAAACAGTCAGAAAAAAAACAGCCGCATGAGTCCAGCCGATCCGCAAGTGCCCTTGTCCCCCGTGATTGATTATTTGAACCGACTGCACGAGACTTGTGCGACCGCAACCGAAGGCGAGGTGGCCACCTACATTCCGGATCTTGCCAAGGCCAACCCCGATTGGTTCGGCATCTGTCTGGTCACGGCCACGGGTTCCGTTTACGCAGTGGGCGACACGGATGTGCCCTTCACCATCCAGTCGATCTCCAAACCCTTTGTTTACGGACTGGCTCTGGAGGATCGCGGCAGAAGCGCGGTGCTGGAAAAGGTGGGCACCGAACCAACCGGCGACGCCTTCAATTCCATCAGCCTCGAACCCGGAACGGGACGACCGCGCAATCCGATGATCAACGCCGGAGCGATCGCCACGGCAGGACTGGTCGAGGGGCGCACGCACGAAACACAACTGCGCCGCCTGTTGGAAACCTTCGGCCTCTACGCCGGTCGCGCCCTGAGCATCGATGAGGAAGTCTATCAGTCGGAGAGCGAAACCGGCCATCGCAACCGCGCCATCGGCCACATGTTACGGAATTTCGACATCCTCAGCAACGACCCGATGCCGGTCACGGAACTGTATTTCCAGCAGTGTTCGATCTCGGTCACCTGTCGCGATCTCGCCGTGATGGCAGCCACCCTCGCCAACCGCGGCGTCAATCCGCTCACCGGCAAACAAGCATTGCGCGGCGAATACGTTGAAAGCGTACTCAGCGTGATGGAGACCTGCGGCATGTACGACTACGCCGGCGAGTGGCTGTACAATGTCGGCATGCCCGCCAAGAGCGGGGTCTCCGGCGGAGTGATTGCCGTGCTGCCCGGCCAGTTGGGCATCGGCGTTTTTTCTCCCCGACTCGACGCGCGCGGCAACAGCGTCCGCGGCATCAAGGTGTGCGAAACCCTGTCGCGCAACCTCGACCTCCATCTGCTCAACCGTCCCACCATCGGCCGCTTCACCATCCGGCTCAAATTCACCGCCGCCGATGTCAACTCCAAGCGCGTCCGCACCGAAGAGGAATCACAGATGCTGAGGAAAACGGGTTCGCGCATCTGCGTCTGGCAGTTGCAGGGCAACCTGACATTCTCCACGACCGAGATTGTCGTGCGCGACCTGATCGAAAACTTTGCGGATGTCGATTTCTTCATCATCGATTTCCAGCAGGTCTTGAGCCTGAATGAAAGCGCCTGTCATCTATTCCATGGCTTCCTTGAAAAACTCACCGGCCATGACAAGCGGATGATGTTCACCCACACCGGGTCCGTGCCGCTGCTGCGGCGCTTTCTGCGCATCAAAATGGGCGCTGGTTCCGATGCCGAATACCTGGCATTTGATGTCAACGACCTGGCACTGGAGTGGTGCGAAAACAAACTGCTCGACCTGCATCTGCCCGACCGAAAGCGCGACCACCGCGCCGATCCCGCGACCTGCGACGCTTTTGCAGGACTCAGTGGGGAAGAATTGGCGATCGTGACCCCGCTGCTGCAACATCGCAGTTACAAGGCGGGCGAATCCGTCATCATCGCGGGCGACGAAGCCGACGAAATTTTTCTGCTGGTTCGCGGCAACACAAGCGTGCTGGTGCCACTCGCATCCGGTGCCTTGAAACGGTTGGCCACATTTTCTCCGGGCATGAGTTTTGGCGAAATGGCGGTCATCGACCGGGCCCCGCGCTCGGCGTTGATCCGGGCCGACACCGATGTCGAATGCGCCCTGCTGACGCTGGCGGACTTCGATCGGCTGGGCCGCGAGCACCCGCGCATCAAAATCCAGTTGCTACAAAACCTCTGCATCACCATGTCGGGCAAGCTGCGCAAAGCCAACTGGGAACTGGGCGTTTTGACCGAGTGAGGATTAGCTGCTCCCCCCGAAGTCCCGGCAAACCAATCACAGGTCAAACGACATTTGCCTGAAGTATTTGATTGCATTGACGGCTTGAATTAACGACTTTGTATGCCTAACACCGTGTTGAACCACCCGGAGCAACGAGTGCCTACCCACGACCACCGCTGCAATGAAAATGCCACCATGCACCGATAGCAAAAACAGTGATCGAATCTTTCGGATCATCGGCGGTGCTTTCGCACTTATGTTCATCACGGCTCCGTCCCATGGACAAAACGCCAGCGTTCTGGAGATCGAGAACATCGTACAGACCTCCCGGAGCGGACAGGATGCATGGGTCGCAGCCGAGCCAAAACAATCATTATCGATCACCGACCGCATCCGCACTCGGCAGCGCAGTCGGGCCACTGTCGCGCTCACCGGTCTGTTCACCCTGCGGCTCGAACCGTTTACCACCATCGAAATCACTCCGAATCTGGTGACTTCCGAAAAACCCAAACTCGACCTGCTTGGCGGAGCGGCTTTCATTTTCAGTCGCGAGCGCAACGGCGAAATGGACATCGCCCTGCCGGGAGCGAATGCCGCCCTGCGCGGCACCCAATTGCTGGCAAGGGTTCTTCCCGATGGAAAATCATTCGTGCAAGTGCTGGAAGGCAACGTCGAGTTGAGCAACGACAAGGGAAAACTGACACTCGCGGCGGGAGAGGCCGGCGAAGCGGTGAAAGGAAAAGCACCCCGGCGCACGGCGGTCATCGAGGCAAAAAACATTCTGCAATGGGCGCTCTATTATCCCGCGGTGCTCGACCTCGCCGATCTTGGCGATGGTGCGGCGGTAAACAAGTCTTCGGCCGATGCCTACCGCCGCGGCAACCTGCTGAAGGCTCTCGCCAAGCTGCCAAACCGCCCCTCGAACAAAACCGACGACATCGTCTATCACGCCGGGGTGCTGCTGGCGGTGGGCAGCATCGATGAATCGCGCGCGCTGCTCCGACAAGTGCCGCGGAACAACGTGGGACGTCGCGCGCTCGAACGCATGATCGCCGCGGCCCAACAACAGCCTGCGAGCGAATGGAACATCGAAGAAGTCAACACCCCATCCGAAGCGATGGCGGAAAGTTATTATCTGCAATCAATCGGCAAACTGGAGGCCGCGCGGGCGATGGCCGAGCACGCCACCAAATTGTCCGCTGAAAACGGCTACGCCTGGACCCGGCTCGCCGAGTTGGAGTTTTCCGCCGGGCGCACGAAAGAGGCGCGACTGGCGATTGAAAAAGGAATGTCCTTCGCGCCGGAAAATGCCCGGGCCCACGCCCTGCGCGGATTCATCCTGAGCGCCGATAACCGCATCGCCGAGGCCCGGGAGTGCTTCGGCACATCGGTGCAGCTCGACGGCGGATTCGGCAACGGCTGGCTGGGACTGGGACTAACGAAAATCAAACAGGGGCATCTGGAGGAAGGACGGCAGGATTTGCAAAGCGCGGCTACCGTCGAGCCCACCTCGTCGATTTTCCACAGTTACCTCGCCAAGGCGATGAGCCAGGACGGTCGGGCGGCGGAGGCAACCAAGGACCTTGAACTGGCGAAGATGCTCGACCCGAACGATCCGACACCTCTCTTGTATTCGGCGATCGAACACCAGCAGAACAACCGCACCAACCAGGCCATTGCCGATTTGGAGAAATCGATCGAACTAAACGACTACCGCCGGCTCTATCGCTCGCAATTCCTGCTCGATCAGGACCGCGCGGTGCGGAGCGCCAACCTGGCGAAAATCTATCAAAATGCGGGGATGAAGGATGTTGCCGTGCGCGAGGCGACCCGGGCCGTGGAAAGCGATTACACCAACGCATCGGCCCACCTGTTCCTCGCCAATTCATTCGACGCGCTGCGCGATCCGAACCGCATCCTGCTGCGCTACGAAACACCTTGGTTCAACGAACTGCTGCTGGCGAACCTGCTTTCCCCGGTCGGCGGCGGACCGCTTTCGCAGTTTGTCTCGCAACAGGAATACTCGAAATTGTTGGAAGCCGACGGCATCGGCGGCAGTCTCACCACCGCGTGGCGCAGCACCGAGGAACTGCGCACGGCCGCTTCGCTCTTCGGCACCCACGGCAACGTGAGTTTCGGGATCGATGCGTTCTTCCGCGATAACAAGGGGGATCGACCCAACAACGGTTCGGAAATCTCCGAAATCTACGCTCAGCTCAAATGGCAGCCGACACCCGATGACATCTTTTATTTTCTCGGAAAATGGGCCGAGCAGACGAGTGGCGACACCTTTGAAACGTATGACAACAAGCCGCTGTCACCGGATTTCGACTTCAAGGAAATCCAGCAACCCGGCCTGCTGCTGGGCGGATGGAACCATCGCTGGGCACCGGGCTCCAACACCCTGTTCCTCGCGGGCCGCCTCGCTGCCGAACAAAGCATCCGCGATCCGTCTTCGCGCCAACTGATGATCGAACGCGACACCAGCGGCATGCGCCCGGACTTCTTGCAAACTTCCGTCAGCGGCGACGACGAGTTCACCGACCCCGCCCTGGCTGGCTCCGTTTCCGTCGCGCCCGACGGTGAATCGCTGGTGTATTCCCCCGCCCTGTTGAAGGCCATCGCCCCGTTTCTCGGCAGCGGCAATGTGGTGAACATCGGCGATGCCGGGTTCGATTTTGAAACGCATCGCAAGATCGAAATTTACAGTGCGGAAATCCAGCACATCCAACAGGGGGAGGACAACACCCTGCTGGTCGGCGGTCGCTTGCAGCAGGGGCGGATCGAGACCGACGCCCGGCTCACGGCCATTCGCCCGAACTATGTCGGCCTTGCCACACCGGCATCGGATCAACACATCGAATCGGACTTCACCCGCACCGGCGTGTATGCCTACGACTACTGGAAAATCGTGCCCGATCTCACGCTGATCGGAGGGCTAACGTGGGACATGATTGACCATCCCGACAACTTCCGCAATCCCCCGGTGAACGACTTGCAGGAAAAGGACCAGAGTCTCTCCGGCAAACTGGGATTCTCGTGGGAAGCGTCGAAACGCTTGATCATACGCGGCATCGCGGCCGAAGGCATGGGCGGACTCACCTTTGATGAAAGCGTGCGGCTGGAACCCGTGCAACTCGCGGGATTCAACCAGGCGTATCGAACGGTGATTTCCGAATCGCTGGTCGGTTCCGTCGAAGCTCCGCACTATGAAATCCTCGGACTCAGCGCGCAAGGTTCGCTGCCATCCCGCACCTGGTGGGGTTGCTCCGCCAACATGATCAAACAGGACGTTTCGCGCACCGTCGGCGCCTTCACCGGCTATGACGCAGGGGTCTTTCCGATCTCGCCGGCCTTTTTCGCCGATGGCACCAGTCAGGATTTGGAGTATCTGGAACAAGCGGTGAACATCACCCTCAACCAGCTGGTGGGCGAGGAGTTCTCACTCGGCGCCAGCTACCTCTTGACGCGCTCCGAATTGCAAACCCGTTATCCCGAACTGCTTTCCGAGCCCGGCACGGATTACACCGACGAGGCCATGCTGCAGGAGATTTCGCTCTACGCCAACTGGAATTCCCCCAGCGGATTTTTCGCGCACGTCGAAGTCAATGGCTTTCAACAAGACCTCAACGACGACCCCTCGCGTCCGACACCGCGCAGTGGCGACGAGTTCGTGCAGTGCAATGCCTGGGCGGGTTACCGTTTCCAACAGAACAGTTGCGAAGTTACCGCCGGGGTGTTGAACATCGGCGACACCGACTACGCGCTGAGTCCGTTGAACCCTCACGCCGATCTCGCGAGGGAGAGGACCTTTTTTGTTCTTTGCCGACTTAGTTTCTAACAGAATCAACCATGCCCGCAGCAAAGACTGGGAAAGACCAAGGTGCTCTCGGCAGAACGGAGCGCACCACGCGCGTTGTCGCCGCGCTGATCGGAGCAGTGCTCACGGTGGGCATCGGCAACTTCGCGCTGCTGCGAATCGGCGATCCGTTGGTCTCGCTGAGCTATGACCTGCCATTTATTTTTCACCGGGCGGGCAACAGCAACGAACTTCGAATCGTCTATCTGAACAAGGCGAACGAAGATGTACTGGACAGGAGACCGCAGGCACAGTTGCTCGACAAACTGGCGAAGGCCGGTGCCAAAACGGTAATCTATGATGTTATTTTTGACATCCCTTCCGCAGATCCGCAGGTGGATGATGAGTTTGCCGACTCCATCCGCCGGTTTCGCGGTGTTGATGCGACGGGGAAACCCCTGCCCGGTGTGCCGCAACGCCACGTGCTGCTGGCCTGCGGTCGAAAAACGATCAATACCGCCGGGGCGGTCGGCGAACAATTGATCCCTCCTATCGATGCCCTGCTGGATGCGGCCGATGATTTCGGCATCGTGGCGTTCGACGATGAGGAATACATGATCCGCAAGCTGTCGACCGGCAGCAAGGATGAACCATCGTTGATCTGGAAAACTGCCGTTGTGCTGGATGCGGGGCTCGATGAAAAAACGCGCACTTCACCGCGTTGGGTCAACTACAGCGGACCTCCCGAAAAGAGAAAAACCCGTGGCACGCAATCGACGATTCCCTCTTGCGGATCGGACAGCGTGATGCTGAGCACGGAGGACAGCGGATTCTTCCGCGACAAGGTGGTCATCGTCGGCGGCGAACCGGGCATCGTCGGCGAGGCGCTGGGAAAAGACCTGTTTTCCACACCATTCCACCGCCTGCAGTTCGGCGAAAAACTTCCGTTGATGAGCGGCGTGGAAGTCCAGGCCAACGGACTGGCCAACCTGCTGAGGAAAAACTGGCTGAACCGTTCCAGCCATGCGTTTGATTTGATTATCACGGCTCTCTGCGGGATCATTGTCGGTGCCGGACTGAGCTTCCTGCGCCCGCTCCGCGCCATCCTGATCGCCCTCTGCCTCAGCCTTGGCGGTGCCATTACCGGCACCGCTTCGATGCGCTATGGCAATTTTTGGTTTCCATGGAGCGTCGTTTCGTTTCTGCAGGTTCCTGCGGCTCTCGTTTGGGGCATCGCATCGAGTTCCTATATCGAACGTTTCTTCCGCATCAAAATCTCCGCCGAACAGGAGGCCATCCGCGCGGCGTTCGCCAAGTACCTTTCCCCGCAAATGCTCGAACGCCTGACCTCGCAGGGATTCACCACCAACCTCGGCGGCGAATCGGTGCAGGCGGCAATGATGTTCACCGACCTCGAATCATTCACCGACATGTGCGACAGGATTCGCGACCCGCAACGCATCGTGCAGACGCTGAATGATTATTTCGAACGAACGACAGCCAGCATTTTTGACAACGATGGAGTGATCATCAAGTACATTGGCGATGCCATCTTCGCCGCATGGGGTGCGCCTGTTGCCGATCCACACTCGCCGATCAAAGCGGTGCACGCGGCGTGGAAGCTTTTTGAAAGCGACAAACTCGTGGTCGATGGCGTGAGCCTGAGAACCCGGATCGGACTGAATTACGGCGACGTGGTTTCAGGCAACATCGGCAGTTCCCGGCGGGTGGACTACACGCTGATCGGCGATGCCGTGAACCTGACGGCACGACTGGAGGGGCTCAACAAAATGCTGGGTACGCACATTCTGATGAGCGAGTCGATCCTGACCCACCTCGATCAGGAATACCGCACGCGCAGGGTCGGCAAGTTCCAGGTCAAGGGTCGGAAAGAACACACCGTGGTTTACGAACTGCTCGGACCGGCGCGGGAGCAGAAACAACCCGCCTGGATCGACACCTACGAGAGGGCCATTGATTCCCTCAATGCCAATTGCCTTGCGAGCGCGCTTCCCCTTTTTGCAGCCGTCGATCAACAGCGCGGTCCCCAGGGCGACGGACCCTCGCGGTTCATGATTGGGTGGATCAAGTCCGGTGCGTTGATCATCGACGGCATCATCGAGTTAAAAGAGAAATGAACATCAACCTGAACACATTTTCCGCCGGGCCGATGAGCGCGCATAAAATTACCCGGATGGAGGAAATTGGCACATCAGAGGGTTGACAAGAACTCCAAAAACACAAAAAATAAAATGTTCACGAAGATAATCAGCGTCCTAATGATCCCTTTCCGTCGTCATCTGCTGGAAAAAAAACGCACTCGTTGTTTCGAGCTGCTCTGTTGCCTGTGCATCGCTTTTTTCACCAACAGAACCAGCGGCGCGGTATTGATGGATCAAATCGGCACGCCGGTAAACTACACACTCGGCCTGGGACCGAAAAAACCAAGCCAGATTTCTCCGGTGACTCCCGAGTTTTTTGATCCTTCGTTCGACTCCACAGTCCTCGAGGATTTCACCGCGAATTCGAGCGAACTGCAGCTTTTCCATGTTGCCGCGTTGTTCGAAGCCCAGGGCGGCTTCGCCAGTTTTGCCGGCGCATTTGGTTATCGCGTCGATGTTTTCAGCGATCCGTCACTGGCGGGAACTTCCCTCGTCGGCGACGTGGCGAGTCAATTCATCGTCGTCGGCAGCGGAGCGAGCGTCACGCAGGTCCCCGATCTATCCGGCCTCGCGGAGTATGGTTTGGTGAGTCTGGATGTGAACATCAACCTGACATCAGCGGGAACCTACTGGCTCGGGGTCTCGGTGATTGCCCCCTTTGAATCGGGCATCTTTTTTCTTCAGCACAGCGGGGCCGCCACGGCGGGGAATGCCGACGCGAGATTTGCCAATCCCGAAGACGGCTTTGGCCTGGGAGCGCTGTCCACCACCGATCTCGACTATGCCTACGCGATCGAGGCCATTCCCGAACCGGCCAGTGCCCTGCTGGGTGCCTTGGGCCTCGCAATGCTGCTCGGCAGCAGAAAACGTTCTCTTGTGAACCGGGGTGTGCTCGGATAAAATTCCGCGAATTTTCCATCGTCACGCCTTTTGATTTCCTGCCATGCACGCGAAACGCACCATCATCTTTGCTATTTCCCTGCTTCTTCTTGGAGCGGGGGGTATCTGGTGGCGGCAGGAAAACGCGCGCAAACCCGGAGCGCAGGTACACCAACAGTCGGTCGGCGGATCCATCAAAAAAGACTTGCGCGCGCCCTCGGCTGATCCCGTGGCTCGTGGCGAAGTGTTGCTGCAAAACAAGCTTCCGCGCGATGAATCGCTTGGTGCCCTGCAGCAAATGCAGGAAGAATTGCGCGCCCTGCCCGCTGACCAAGCCGTCGCGCGGATCGAAGAGTATCTCAGAACCGGAAAAGACCGCAAAACCGGACTGGGCTTTGTCATCGGGGCGGGCGGCACTATGAAGGAATGGCCGACATTGCGAACGTTTCTCGTCGATGCCCTGCTCGCCATCGATGCACAGGCCGCCGCGCGGATCAGCAGGGAGATTCTCGCCAAACCGGGCAGCGCCGATGAATGGGCGCTCGCACTGCGCAATCTGGGTCGGGTGGAGACATCCGCCGACTCCAGGGAATTGCTGATCGAACGCACCAAAGAACTGATCAACAATCCCGAATGGCAGGCCGATCCCAGCATCGGGTATCTCAATGCCTTCGACACCCTTGTCCATACCGACGCCACTGAAACCATTCCGCTATTATCAGGGCTGATTCAGAGAAAAGACCGCAAGGACTTGGCGCATGCCGGTTTTCTCACCCTCGACCGTCTCGTCCAGCGCAACCCGGTTGATGCTCTCCATCTTGTGGCAGCCGAACGGGCCCTGAGCGCCAGCCGTCCGGAAATGGTCGCCCAGCAATTCGCCCGCGCCGATCTGCGCGACACCTCGCAGCGCGAAATCGTTAGAAACTGGCTGCTGAATCCCTCTCGGACTCCCGCAGAGTTGCAATCATTCGCCGGTGTCTATCCGAACAACAATCAGTTCATTTCCCACAATTTGCTCAGCTCCTCCACCCAGTCGACAGGCGCGGAACTCGCCGCCCACGACCGCGCGGCGCTGGAAATCATCACTTCCTGGCAGAAAGATGCCGCTTTTCAGCCGGTCCAGGAACAACTCCGCACCATGGTTGCCCGCCTAAACAGTTTCGTGGGTGTCTCAAAATTGCCGATCCCCGCTCCGCCTGCCAAATAATCATTCGACCATGAATCCCAACAACCTCTCGTGGAATGATTCCTGCTTCAAAAGTTCCAAAAATCCAATACTCATGAAAATCACTCCCAAGGAAGCAATCAATGCCCATGTCGGCAACGGCGCGTTGCACTGCATTGGCAAAAGGCATTTCCAGGCGGGACTCGTTGCCATGCTGGTGATGATCTTCTGCCTCATCCTTCCCATTGGCGCACAATCACAGGCGATCCCCGCGTCGAATGGTTTGACAATGAAAACCTACGACAACACATACGGCGCTGCGTTTTTGAATCCAATTGCCAATCTGCAGGCGGTCACTCCCAGCGCCACTTCAGTGCAATATGAAAACGTCCAAGTCCGGCCCGGCAACGCCGTGCGACTTCCCGGTCTCACCAAGAATGATACCTTTTCCGTTCTCTGGGAAGGCTGGATGGACGTGGCCAAGGATGGTCCTGGAATGTATTCGTTCGCGACGAAGAGCGACGATGGCAGTGTCATCTATCTGGATCTGAATGACGACGGGGATTTTGCCGATCCAGGCGAACTGATCGTAAACAGTAATTTCGATCATGATGTCATCACCCGGCTTGCAACCACAAGGATCGAGAGGGATGCGGTGCGGATCGCCATCGGCTTCTATGAAAATTCTGGCAACCAGTCCATGATTGCCAAATTCAAGAAAGGCGAAGTCTTTGAATACAAGTCGCTCGATCCAATCAACGGGCAGTCGGGACATTTCCACACCACCCGGCCACCGGCAAATCCTGCAGCGGCAAACATCTGGGACTTTGGCATCGCGGGCAGTCGGGCGATAGTCGACGGGCAAACCATCAATTGGCTATTGCCTGCTGGAACCAATCTACAATCGCTTGCACCGACCTTTGGAATTTCCGACGGTGCGATCGCGAATCGTCCCTCCGGAACGCCAAGGGATTTTTCGGTGCCGCAGACCTATACTGTCACGTCTCAAAATGGCGCGAAGACGAAGACTTACAGTGTAGTTGCATCCAATTCCAATGTTCCGCTCGTCCACACGTTTGACTCTGGTAACCAGGGGTGGAAGGTTGTGAGCTTTAGCAATCCTGCTGCCAGCGATTATTCAATCGTTGGAACCTACGCGCCAACGCATGTAGCGACTGGAGGCAACCCGGGCGGATTCATCAGATCAACGGACCCGGACTCCAAGGACTTTGCCTTCGCTGCGCCGGAAAATTTTGTTCGCAGATTGACCAATGCCAGCGGAGGGACTCTGTCGTACGATCTAACCTATGTCGGTGCCGGCAACTACTTCGGCCGTGACCTGATACTTGCAGGCGGAGGAATCAGTCTCGTGTGGAAGAGTCCGGTCTCCTTGATTCCCACAGCCGGATGGACTCATGCAGCCGCAACGTTGGTGCCATCATCCCAGTGGCGCGTTGGCACGGATGTCGGTCCCTTGGCCACAAGTGCCGATTTTCAGACCGTTCTGGCCAATCCAACAGGCCTTTTCCTGTATGGCGAACACACATATCCTGGTGCCGATCTCACCAGCATTGACAATGTGTCCATCGCGCCAGCCATGAGTCCACTCATTTTCACCCAACCTCTCAGCCAGACGATTGCCAGCGGTGCATCTACGGAGCTGATGGTAATGGCCTCCGGTGTGCCTGCGCCGTTTTACCAATGGTATCAGGGTGAGAGCGGCAACACGCTGAGCCCGGTGGACGGAGCCAACTCGGCGGTCTTGACTACTCCCACTCTCATTGCCACGACCCAATTCTGGGTTCGTGTCACCAACCCTTTTGGCATGGTCGATAGCGACACAGCGACGATTACTGTCGATGCCCCGCCCGAGGCCAACACCTTTTTGAGTGATCTGGATTTGAGCAGCGGTGAGCTGTCACCCGCATTCGATCCTCTCACCGGCCTCTATTCCGCCCGAGTTGCCAACCCCGTTTCCGCCATCACGGTGCTGCCGACAGCGGCCAGTTCTTTGGCAACGGTGCGAGTCAACGATCTGATTGTCCCGCTCGGATTTTCAAGCCAAGCACTGGACCTGGAAGTCGGTGCCAACGTCATCACCATCCAGGTCGCGGCGGCAAACAGAAATGCCAATAGAACGTACTATGTCACTGTCACCCGGGCGGCTCCGGTGATTGTCACCACCGGGCCCGCCGAGATGGTGGACTCCACTCAAGCGGTATTGAAGGGCACCGTGAATCCCAACGGCGCGGCGACCGTGTATTTTGAATACGGCAGCACTCCATTGTTCGGCGAACGGACCGATGACATGGACATATCCGGCATCGTGGCCACCGCTTTCCAAAAAGAACTGACCGGCCTTCCCGGTGACAGCATATTTTACTATCGTGCCGTAGCGCAGACCGAAGACGGCACATTTTATGGCCTGGAGCAATCCTTCACGACCTCGCCGGAAGCGCCGGTCGCCGCTACCGGTGATCCTGCGGTGGTAACCAATAACAGCGCGACGCTGATTGGAGCCGTGGACCCCAAGGGGCTTGAAACCGTTGTTGTGTTCCAATACGGAACCACCAATCTCTACGGCAACGTCACTCCCCCGCAAATCATTCCGCCCGGCACCGGCATCGTCGACATCGTCGTTCCCAACGCCGGACTGATTCCCAATTCCACTTATCACTATCGGATTGTCGCCAGCAATGCCGCCGGTGACGCAGTCGGCGAGGATGTCATTTTCAATGCCAGTGTGGGCGGCGACGCAGCTCTTGCTCCGACCGACAAACCAACGGTGAATACGGGTGCTGCATTGGCGGTGGGAACCCAATCGGCGACATTGCTCGGCAGCGTCAATCCGAATCAAGGCACTACTGTTGTTCAGTTCGAATTCGGCACGAGCACCAGCTACGGACGAAAAACCAAGATTCAAGGCGTTGGCAACAGCAGCACCTTGGCAGATGTGGCGCTGTTGGCGGATGGCATGCTTCCCGGCACGGAAATCCATTACCGCTTGATCGCCTCGAACAGTCTCGGCACTTCGACAGGTGAGGACAAATCATTCATAACCAAATCAGCCGCGCCCACAGCGGTGACCGGGGACGCGGAAATCCTCACCACCACCAAGGCGCGATTGAACGGCTGGGCGCGCGCCAGCGGCGCTGCTGCGGACGTATTCTTTGACTACGGAACCGACGGCGTCACCTTCCCAAACAGCATCAGCGCCTCACCTACGTATGTGGACGGCAACGTACTAACGGCAGTGAGCGCCGAGTTGCCGAATCTCTCGCAGGGCGTGACGTATTTCTATCGTGTGCGTGCCGAGAACGCGGACGGCAGTGGAACCGGAGATGTCAAATCCCTGAAGGTCGCATTGCTCTCCGGGCTGATTCAGCGCTTTCCCGCCGAAGTGGCGCCTGCCGAGCGTCAGGGGTCTGTGACCGTCACGCTCCACCCCGGCGGAATTGGCAGCGGCTGGCGCTTCGCTGGCGAGTTGTCATGGCGTTTGTCCGGAATTCCCGCGACTGGCTTGACCAGCGGTGACCGGGTGATTGAATACCGACCCGTGGCCGGGCACATTCAGCCAGCGAGCGAAACGGTATCGGTCGTCAGCGCTCCTCCGGGAATTTTGTTGGATCGAACCTACACTCCGTCGGTGACGACGGGAACAGGCGACCTGACAGTCAGCTTGAAACCGGAATCCCTCGCGGACAGCAACGTGCCCGTGGCCAACCGGCTCCAGTGGCGGCTTTTCGGCGAGAGCGATGCGCAGTGGAAGGACAGCGGAACGACGGTGAGCGGACTGGTCGCTGGCAGCCATTTGATCGAATGCAAAGCAGTCCCCGGTCGTGCGACCCCTCCAGCCGCAAGTGCGCTGATCGAAGAAAACCAGACGACCACCAGCACCATCACGTATTTCCTGAACCAGGAAACCATCGGCGCGGCACCGGGCGTACTTACGTTCCAAGTGGTGTCGGCCAGCACCGACCAACCATACGCCTACTGTGGACAAATCCGCAGTGATACCGGTGCCGGAAGTGGTTTTGTCGTCGGACCGCGCGTAGTTGCAACCGCAGGACACGTCGTGTTCGATGATGGCTCGCTTGCCACGGCGACAGGGCTGCAATGGTTGTTTCAAAGAGACCGCGATGTTCACGAGCCAAGGGTTCTGCTGCCGCGCGGTTACTATCTCATGACTGGTTACGCGGCCCAGCGGGCTGCGGACAATTCTCCGGGCACCTCGACGCCGCAATCGCAGAACCTCGATGCGGCATCGCTGTATTTCAGTGAAGACGCCGGTCGCGGCGGTTACAGCGGTTACCTGGCTAGCGATTCGACCAGCAATGAATTCATCCTGTCCTCCGCAATCAAAACGCTTGTCGGCTATCCTCTCGACGGCATTGCCGAACAAGATCGCGACAAGATGCATGCGACGCCCAGATCCGCCGTGCGTTTTTCCCAAGCTTTCGCACGAACCTACACGACGAGCGACATCCGCAGTGCCGGTGGCAACTCGGGAGGTCCGCTCTGTGTTCAGTATGAAAACAGCAACTTCTATCCGGCGGCCATTTATCTCGGCGGCACCGCCCAAACCGTGGTGCGGGCGATCGACAGCGATGTGGTGGAACTTTTCGGTTTCGCGGAAACCAGCGGACGTTCAGGAGTCGGCGATGCCGGCGGAAGCCTGACGACAATCAGCAGAACACCAATCGCCACTCCCGCGCTCGGTGCTTTGCAGGTGATGATCGAACCCGCCGCGGCCCGCAATGCGGGTGGCGGCTGGCGTCTCCGCTCACAGTCGTCCTTCCGCGCCGGGGGCTACCAGGAAAACAACCTGAACCCTAACATCTATAGCGTCGAATTCGCCACGGTGGCGGGCTATGTGCCGCCTTCGTTGCATACGGTCGAAATCAAGGGCGGGGAACTTGCCACCTTTTCGTTCACCTACGAAAAAATCATTCTGCCGCCGGTGATCAATTCGCCCGACAGTGTGACGGGTGTCCGTGGCTCGACTCTCGCGTATCAAATCACCGCACTGAACTCACCGGATCTCTTTTCGCTTCGCGGCGCGTTGCCAGCGGGTATGTCATTCGAGGAAAGCAACGGATTGATCTCGGGCATTCCCACCGAGGCGGGCAGGTTCATTGTCACGGCCGGAGCAAACAATTCGGGCGGAGCCGACTCGCGGATGGTGACACTCACTTCGCTGCCTGATCTGAATCCCCAGTCGCTCACCATTCCCTATAACCAGCCGATGAGCTACCAGATCATCACCAGCGAGAGCGGAAATGGAGTCGTCTTCGCAGCGACAAATCTTCCGCAGGGCTTGTCCCTCAATCCCGTTAGTGGGCAAGTTTCCGGGACACCCATGGTTGCCGGATCATTCCCGATTCCCATCAGCGTGACGATCCGCAACGCCACCGCGACATCGATACTCACACTCCACATCACCGGCACCCCTCCGGTCTTCACCCTGCAACCCGTGGCGGCCCGAACCATCGCCTATGGCGGAAGCACCTCACTGAAGGTGGCCGCCGAGGGACTTCCCGCCCCGACATTCCAATGGTATCAGGGTGAGAGCGGAGTGACCGATTCACCGATTCCAGGTGCGACATCCGCGATGTTCACGACTCCTTCACTCACCACACCAACAAAGTACTGGGTGCGCGCATCAAGCATCAGCGGCAGCACCGACAGCTCCACTTCGGCGATCAGCCTGCTTCCTTCCACCAACGCCAATCTTGCCGGCCTGCTATTGAGTTCGGGAACGCTGTCGCCAACGTTCAATGCGGGCATTGCCTCCTATGCGGCAAATGTCGGCAATGCCGTGTCGACAATTCAAATCACCCCGCTTGTCGAAGTCGGCCAATCAACCGTTAGAATCAATGGCGGCCCGACCGCTCCGGGCGCGCCGAGCATTCCACTCGCACTTGCAACCGGACCCAACCTCATCAGCGTCGAAGTGACCGCTGGCGATGGCACCACGAAAAAGACCTACCTGATCACCGTCACGCGCCTTGCTCCCGCTTCCATCACGACCGGCGGCATCCTGAATCTAACAGATATTTCCGCGACCATCCAGGGCACGGTGATTCCAAACGGCAATGCCACGGTTTTTTTCCAATACGGCAAAACTGACCAGTACGGCAACACCACGACACCGCAGGATGTTTCCGGAACCAATCCCCTCGTTTTCCAGTCGGTTTTAACAGGACTCCTCGGCGACACCGAATACCACTTCCGCAGCGCCGTCACCACGGCAGCGGGCACGTTTTTCGGAGAGGACGCAATGTTCCGAACCGCTGTCAATTCCCCGCTTGTGGCCACCGGTGATGCGGTCGATGTGACACGCACTGATGCATTGCTACTCGGAGCGGTGGATACCAACAACATCGCAACAGAGGTATATTTCGAGTATGGTCCGACCACCAACTACGGCTTCAATACGCCGCACGGCACCATTCCCGCCGGAGTTGGTGTGGTTGACATCTCCTATCCCGTCACCGGTGTGAATGCCTCCTATCACTATCGTCTTGTCGCCATCAACACCGCAGGCATGGCGTTCGGCGACGACGTGATTCTGGGCACGGGCGGCGGCAGCAAGATTGATTCCAGCAAACCGGATGCCGCCACGGGTGATTCATCCGACATCACCACGGGTTCGGCAATTCTTCAAGGTCTGGTGAATCCGCACAACCGGACCACCATGGTGAGTTTTGAATACGGATTGACAGAAACCTACGGCAGCAAGACCGCCAGCCGGGGCGTTGGCAACGGCAACACCGGCATCACAGTGGTTCAAATGGCGGACGGCTTGTTACCGGGAACAACCTATCATTACCGCGTAAGCGCGGCAAACAGCCACGGCACCACTCTCGGCGAAGATCGAACATTCACCACCGCACCGCTAGCACCGGCGGCGTTGACGGGTGATGCCGGGGCATTGACAGCGACGACCGCGAGAATTCATGGCACCGTCAAGGCCCGTGGTGCGAATACCCTGGTTTCATTCGAATACGGTACCGATGGAATGAACTTCCCCAACAGAGCGAATGCAGACCCAGCGAATGTCACCGGCGATGCTGAAATACCGGTCAGCCTGGAGATTGCCAACCTCGACGAACTGGTGACATACTATTACAGAATTCGCGCCAGCAACTCCGGCGGTACGACCCTGGGGGCAATACGCACTTTGCGGACCGGATCACTACAAGGGCTGGTTCAGGATTTCACCCGCGAAGTTCCCATCAACGACCGCCTGGGCCAGTTGATTGTCTATATCCTGCCAACAGCCATCGGCGGCTGGCGTTTCATCGGCGACACCTCATGGAGAAATTCGGGCGAGATGGTCGCTTCCCTCACCACCGGCGAGAGAGAAATCGAATTCCGCCCGGTGGCCGGATACATCCAACCACAAAACGAGCTCGTCGGCGTGGTCAGTGGCGAAACCACACAAGTGCTCGAACGGATTTATTATGATTCCGCTGTCGCAGGTACAGGTGCCTTGAAAGTGTTCCTGCTGCCTGAATCGATCACAGGAACCGGTGTTTCGTTGCCGAGCCGCGCGCAATGGCGCATCATCGGCGACAGCACTTGGATCGATTCCGGTGCGGAGCGAACTGGTTTGACGCCCGGAAGTTATCTGGTGGAATGCAAGGCGGTTCTCGGCAAAAACACCCCTTCGCCGGTCAACGCGCTGGTGACGCAAAGGGCGACAAAAACCACCAGCATCAGCTACTTCCCCGCCAGCGCACCAAGTTTGAACCCGCCTCGCCCGATTCCCTTTTCCACTGTCTCGACAAGTGAAAATCTTCCGTACGGCTACGTCGGACAAATCCGCAGCGGCACGGGATCATACAGCGGTTTCGTCGTCAAACCACGCGTTGTTGTCACCGTGGCCCAGGCGATATTCGACGACGCGACCTTGTCGGCGACGAGCGGCACCCAGTGGTTGTTGCAACGGGATCGCGGTACCTACGAACCAACTCCGCAGACTCCCCGCGGATACTATCTTTTCAGCGGCTATGACGCCCAACGCACAGCCGAAGCCAGTCCGGGCCTGTTGTCGCCGCAATCCCAGGACATGAACGTCGCGGCGCTTTATTTCGCTGCGGATGCGGGACGGGGCGGCTTCAGCGGGTTCCTCGCCAGCGATACGGAACCTAACGAATTTCTCACCTCGACTTCGCTGAAAACCCTGGTCGGCTATCCGGTCAATGGCGTGTCGACCGCGAACCAGGGCCGCATGCACGCGACAACCCCGGCAACGGCAACGATGACCCTGGCCCTTGGCAGAACCTATCAAACCAGTCAGATCCGCGGCATGGGCGGCATGTTCGGCGGTCCATTCTGCGTGCAGAAAGACGGCGGTGCCTTCTACCCGGCCGGCGTTTTTGTCGGCGGCACCACGCAAAGCCTGATCCGCGCCATCGACGGCAACATGATCGACCTGTTCACCCGCGCCGAAGTCAGCGGCAATGGCGGCGACAACAATACCGGCGGCGGCATCACCCATTCGAGTTTCACCACCATCGGCACTGCCTCACAACCGGGCGCTTTGAAAATCACCATCCTCCCCGAAGCCGCGATTTCCGCAGGCCGATGGAGCATCAGCCCCGAGACCACGCTGCGAACCAGCGGTGCGCAAAAAGGCAACCTCGCTCCGGGAACCTACGTGATCAAGTTCAACACCGTGGCCGGGTTCCAAGTTCCCGCGCAACAAAGGATCACCATCAGCGGCGGCCAGCTCTCCACCCTGACCTACACCTTCGAGTCCTCGACCACTCCGCAGGAATCGTGGCGATTGACCAATTTCAACAGCACCGCAAATGCCGGCATCGCCGCCGACGACGCCGATCCCGATGGCGACGGCGCCAGCAACAGGGACGAATACGCGGCCGGCACGAATCCCAACAATGCCGCAGACATGTTCAAGGTTCTCACCATGACCCGGACAACAGGCCTTTTCAGCGTCAGCGTTCTTGGCAAAAAAGACCGCACCTATGTCCTGGAGAGAACCAGCAGCCTGAACGCCGCTTCATGGAGTGCGGTGAAATCCATCGGACCGCTGGCCAGCGACCAGCCAATCACCCTCAGTGATGCCGCACCGCCTGTCGATCAGGGATTTTACCTGGTCCGCGTCACTTCGCCTTGAGCGCCCGGAAATCTGGAAGCTCGATCAGTGAACCACCGCGTAGAAGAGCAACAGCACGAATACGGCTTTGCACGTCAGGTGCAAGAGCTGGTCGACGTTATAAGAGATCCAGCCCTCGCATTTGGAAAAATCGATCAGCCAGTGCAAGACCACTTCGCAAAGCGCCAACAGCACGCTGCCGGTGATCAACCACACCGCGCCTGCATGTATGAACGAGTGGGCCGTCAGTGCGTGAACCCAGGTGAGGGATGGCAGATTGCCCGCGCCACCTTTGTTCTCCACATGGCGGTTTTTCATTGTGGCGAGAAACGTACCCTGCATCGGGTAATCACAGACAAAATGGCCGATGGCCAGCGCAAAAAACAGAGTCAGCGGCCCAATCGCAGGAAGGGGCAGGCTCGCAAGAAATGGCGGAGGCAGAGTCATTGATCAAAGTGTCAATGCAACAAGCGCGCCGCTTCGGACACCGTGGTGTTGACGGCCAGTTTTTCATTCATTTGGCGGATGCGCCGGCACATGCACACCATGATGCCGGTCAACAAGGCATTGCCCGCCACCGGATAGGAATTGACGAAGTCATCAATGTCGGCACGCGAGGCCCGCCAGATTTGCGAAAAATCCTTGGTGACGACGTTCGCACTCGCCACCCCGGGGTCGAAGATGTTCACTTCGCCGATTGTTTCGCCCGCTTGCACACGACTGATGAAAAGAACCCGTCCCTCCACCCCGCCGGTGACGTGCAACAGTCCGGAAATGAGGAAATACAGGGAGTCCTGCGGCGCGCCCTGCGCGATCACCGTGGTGCCCGGATGGCCGGGAATGAACTCTCCATAATTGCTCAGCAAGGCGCGATCCTCGTCCTGCATCAGCGATAATATGCCAATCGATGGCAATTCAGGTCGGTTGAATTGATCATTCATGCGCCATCACTCAAGCAGCTTTCCCGTTTATTTGACAGCAATAATTTCAGAATTCGGCAGCCCTTGCCACCCGGTCCAGCCCACCTGGTAGTCGGGCGTTCCTGTCAGGTCCACAACCGACAAATCACTTGACACGGCAAAACCGACGTTTACCTTCGCGCGCAATCCAACCAATCCAAAAACAAGATATGTCCACTGAAGCCAAATGTCCTTTCCAACACGCCGCCGGCGGCGGCACCGCTAACCACGACTGGTGGCCGAACCGCTTGAAAGTCGAATTGCTGCACCAGCATTCTTCCAGGTCCAACCCGATGGACGGTGACTTCGACTACGCGGAGGAATTCAAGAGCCTCGACCTCGCGGCGTTGAAACAGGATCTCGCGGCATTGATGACCGATTCACAGGACTGGTGGCCGGCGGACTTCGGTCACTACGGCGGGCTGTTTGTCCGCATGGCATGGCACAGCGCCGGAACCTATCGCACCGGCGACGGTCGCGGCGGCGGCGGTCGTGGTCAACAGCGCTTCGCTCCACTCAACAGCTGGCCGGACAACGTCAGTCTCGACAAGGCACGCCGCCTGCTCTGGCCGATCAAGCAGAAATACGGACGCAGGATTTCCTGGGCGGACCTGATGATCCTGACGGGAAATGTCGCGCTCGAAACGATGGGCTTCAAGACCTTCGGTTTTGCCGGTGGTCGCGAGGACACCTGGGAGCCGGATCACGATGTCTATTGGGGCAAAGAGACAACGTGGCTCGATGACAAGCGCTACTCCGGGGATCGCGATCTCGAAAATCCGCTGGCCGCCGTGCAGATGGGGCTGATTTATGTCAACCCCGAAGGCCCGAATGGCAACCCCGATCCGGTGGCTTCAGCCCGGGACATCCGCGAGACTTTCGCCCGCATGGCGATGAACGACGAGGAAACCGTGGCGCTCATCGCCGGTGGCCATAGTTTTGGCAAAACCCACGGCGCCGGTCCGGCATCCCATGTGGGACCGGACCCCGAAGCAGCAGGCCTCGAAGAACAAGGCATGGGCTGGAGAAGCAGTTTCGGCACCGGCAAAGGTGGCGATGCGATTACCAGCGGACTGGAAGTGACTTGGACCACCACCCCGACCCAATGGAGCAACAACTATTTCGAAAATCTCTTCGGCTACGAATGGGAACTCACCAAGAGCCCTGCCGGAGCAAACCAATGGACGCCGAAAAATGGCGCGGGTGCCGGCACGGTGCCGCATGCGCACGATGCTTCGAAGCGAATCGCGCCATCGATGCTCACCACCGACCTCGCACTGCGATTCGACCCCGCCTACGAAAAGATCTCGCGTCGATTCCTGGAGAACCACGACCAGTTTGCCGATGCCTTCGCCCGCGCCTGGTTCAAGCTGACGCATCGCGACATGGGACCGCGCGCCCGCTACCTCGGCCCGGAGGTCCCCGCCGAGGAACTCATCTGGCAGGACCCGATCCCCGCCCTGGACCATCCTTTGGTCGATGCACAGGACATCGCCTCGCTGAAAAGCAAGGTGCTGGCCACCGGTCTAACGGTTTCCGAACTGGTCACCACCGCCTGGGCTTCAGCCTCGACCTTCCGAGGGTCCGACAAACGCGGCGGCGCGAACGGTGCCCGTATTCGTCTGGCACCACAGAAATTCTGGCAGGTCAATCAACCAACCCAACTCGCCAAGGTGCTGTCTACACTGGAGGGCCTCCAGAGCGCGTTCAACAATACTTCAACAGGCGGCAAAAAAATCTCGCTGGCCGACCTGATCGTGCTGGCTGGTTGTGCAGGCGTTGAGCAGGCAGCGAAAAATGCCGGTCACGAGGTGATCGTTCCTTTCACACCGGGACGCATGGACGCGAGCCAGGAGCAAACCGATGTCGAGTCCTTCGCGGTGCTCGAACCAATCGCCGACGGCTTCCGCAATTACCTCAAGGGCAGATACACCGTGTCGGCCGAAGCCCTGTTGGTCGACAAAGCACAGTTGCTGACCCTCAGCGCACCCGAGCTGACGGTGCTTGTCGGTGGCATGCGCGTTCTCAAGACCAACGCCGGCGATGCACAACACGGGGTTTTCACCCAGCGCCCGGAATCTCTAACGAACGACTTTTTCATGAACTTGCTCGACATGGGCACGGAGTGGCATCCGGTTTCGAAGGAAGCCGATATGTTTGAAGGCCGCGACCGCAAAACGGGTGCCCTCAAGTGGACCGGCACACGCATCGACCTGATCTTCGGATCGAACTCCGAACTGCGCGCCCTCGCGGAAGTGTACGGAAGTTCCGACTCCGGGAAAAAATTCGTCGTCGATTTCGTCGCCGCCTGGAGCAAAGTAATGAACCTCGACCGCTTCGACCTCGCGTGATGCATTTTGAAACCGCTTGATGCGGAGAATGCGCAGGTGCTCCGAAACAATGGTCGGGCTGGCAGGAACTCCAGTTGACGGTGCGTTTATCTTCAATTTCATGGTCATTTGTGCGTTGTTTGTCTCTCCCAAGGGACGAAAGGCGTGCAGCCCCGAACGGTCGGTTTGTATGAAATCCGCGTGCATGATGAAGGCCATTCGCCTAATTCGAGTGGGTGTTTGAAAAGCTCACGCGCAACCCGCCCGCCGGAGAACTTGAAAGCGTGCTGCCGGTGCAGTTGGCACCGGGCGCGGGCGTAGCAATCCAATGCCATCGCTATCGAAACCGAAGCGATAACATGAAGATCAATGGGGTCCACTAGTGTCCAAAATAAGACAATATGTTAGTTTGTCTCTTACAGTAGCAAGGGATCCCATGCGAGTTCGCAGACAGTAGCATGCAATATGCACGAACTGCATCTCGATTGGTTCTACCGCCCCCGTAATCCATAAGAGCCATCCCGGACTGGTTCGCCCAAACTCCGCTAGGGAAAGCACCAGAAATCCTCTTGGACGACGGTCGCGTCTTGTTCCCGAACCCAGCTGAGAGTGGGGCTCTGGCATCACGCCTGTTACCCCATCCGAAAATGAGACGCCGCCAAACAAAAATAAACAAAATAACAGGGCAAACGCATTTAAAATTTGAGGATTTTCGCCAAGTAGGTGTTATCCCAGCCTGCGCGCTTCACTCGTCCTTTGATTCCTCTTTTGTTTGTGGATTCCCGCCGGATCAAGTTCATTGCCAGACCTCGTGTCGTTCCCAGGTTTTG